>CADAFW010000019.1 GCA_902787295.1 uncultured Bacteroidia bacterium | reverse complement strand
AGCGCGCGGCCGTTCAGCAGCACGAGCACGACGGGCTTGCCGGCGGCCACAACCTTCTCCAGAAGCTCCTGCTGGCGGCCGGGGAAGTCCAGGTTGTCGCGGTCGCAATTCTCGCCGCAGCTGCGTCCGAAGACGGAATAACGCTCGGTATTCTCCCCGAGCACGAGGATGGTCAGGTCGGACGCGGCGGCCTTGCGTGCGGCTGCGGAGATGCCCGCGTCGTCGATATGCTCGATCATGCCGTCGAAGCACATGGTCTCCACCACGCTTTTGCCGGCCTCGGCCCTGATTCCCTCAAGCGCGGTGACTACGTCGTCAGGCTCCTGCGGAACCGCCCAGTCGCCGAGGATGGTCTGGCTGTCGGCATTGGGTCCGCAGACGAATATGCGGCGCTGGCGGCCGTCGAGCGGAAGGATGCCGTCGTTCTTCAGCAGTACTATGCTCTGCCTGGCCGCTTCGAGAGCGGTCTGCCTGTGTTCATCCCTGCCGACGACGACCCCTCTCTCCTGCACTGCGGGCACCGGATTCTCGAAGAGGCCGAGCGCGAACTTGGCACGCAGGATACGCCCCGCAGCCTCGTCTATGCGCTTTTCGGGGATGCGGCCGGACTTGACGCCCGCGAGCACCGCCTCGAAATAGTCTTCGCCCTGCATATGCATGTCGATCCCGGACTCCACGGAACGCACGAAGGCTTCCTCGAAGGTCGGAGCCCAATGGTGCATGCTGTGCATGCGCTCGATGTCCATCCAGTCGCTCACCACCAGCCCGTCGAATCCGAGTTCATCGCGCAGGAGGTCGTTCAGGAGCCATCCGTTGCCGTGGCAGGGGATACCGTTGATCTCGTTGTGAGCGGCCATCACGCTACCCACGTGCGCTTCTTCCACCGCCACCTTGAAAGGCGGCAGATAGAGTTCCCTGAGCTTGCGCTCGCTCATGTCCATGGGAGCCGCGTTAAGTCCGCCGGCAGGCTCTCCGCCTCCGATGAGATGCTTTGCGCAGGCCATAACCGTGGCCGGACCATAGCCGTCGCGCCCCTGGAATCCGAGGATGGAATACTTGCCGAACTGGCTCACGAGATATGCATCCTCCCCGAAGGTCTCTCCCATCCTGCCCCAGCGGGCGTCGCGGGAGACGTCGAGATTCGGACCGAATGTCCACGCAATGCCCGTCTGGCGCATCTCTGCCGCGGTTTCGCTGCAGATGGTCTCCATCATCTCCGGATTGAAGGTCGAGGCCATTCCTATGTTCGTAGGATAGACTGTGCAGCCTATGAGCAGGCCGTTGCCGTGGATGGCGTCCACGCCAATGAGGAGCGGAATCTTCATCCTGCTCTCCTGCGCCATTTCCTGCAGGGCGACGGCTTCCGAGCCTGTCAGCACGTGCAGGAACGAACCCACGAGGCCGCTGCGCACCTTGTCGGCGACGTCCTTGTTGCCAAGGTTCTCGTCGGCCGCGTCGATGTTCTTGTACGGCGAGCCCTGTCCCGGCGGGACATAGCAGGGACCCACGTACTGGCACATCTGGCCAATCTTTTCCTCAAGGGTCATCTGCTTGAGTATGAGAGCGGTACGCTCCTCGGGGGAGAGGGAAGGATCCATATAGTCCTTCTTTGCGCATCCGGCAGCGAGAAGGAGCACCGCTCCTATGAACAGTAATGTCCGTTTCATATATGTCGTGATTTATCTTACGTTGACGGTTACGGCATCCTTCACGCCGGTGAGATCGAATGCATCCGGACCTTGTAGGTCTTGCTCTCAGGCATGTTCCTGAAACTGCCCTCGGTCTTGCCTATGGTGAAGTCCACGGCCTTGCCGGACTGCCTGCAGCTGAAGGTGGTCCTGGCGATCTCGCCCTTCTCGTAGCCGTAGTCCTCGGCGTCGCAGTCGTAGAGGGTGTAGGAACTCTCGCCGTGGGGATAGACCTTGAGGATGTAGGTATCGAGCGGCTCGTTGCCTATGTAGTCCTTCTTCTCCATGCAGGGGATGATGGCGCCCTCGCGGATGAATAGCAGGCCGGCGCGGTCGGCAGGGTAGTCCATCGTGAAGGTCTCACCCTTGCTCACCACCTTCTTCCCGGTCCAGACGTCCGTCCAGGTGCCTGCGGGGAGGTAGATGTCGTTCGTGAATATGCCCACGCAGAAGAGGTCGCCGAACATATACTGGTAGTACATGTCGTCCACGTTGCGGTCGTCGGGGAAGACGAGGGGCATCGAGCGCACCGCCGGCATGCCGTTCTGGCTGGACTCCACGGCCATCGAATAGATGTACGGGATCAGCTCGTAGCGGGTCTGGACGTAGTTGCGGTATATCGTCTGCTCCTTCTCGTTGTAGTAGAACGGATGCATCATGCTGAACCAGCTGTTGATCTGCACCCAGGGCAGGAAGAGGCCGAAGTGGAGGCTCGGCATCTCGAGTTCTGCAGGCACGCTCATCACGTCGCAGGAAGTGTTGTAGAAGCCGCTCATTCCGAGGTTCAGCTGGTCGAAGAGGGCCACCTTGCCGCCGCCGTTGTCGCCGCTGGTGGATGCGGTCCAGTGCTGGGTGCCGCTCCATCCGCCGCAGTAGTGGTGCCAGGTGCGCTTGCCGTTGTATCTCTTTCCGAGTTCGGCCATCTGCTTGGGCAGCAGCACCTGGTTGAGGTTGTGCATCTCCTTGTCCGTGCTGCCGTTATGGTATTTCCAGTTGGCGTGCTCGTCGATGGTGCGGGCGGGATCGAGCTTGAAGCCCTCCACGCCCAGGTCCATGAATTTGGTCAGATGGTCCATCCAATGCTCCTGCCCGGACTGGGGCCTGCCTTCGCGCTCGGCTATCCTGTCTTCCTCCTGGATGGTGAGGTCGTATTCCTCGCAGAGCCAGAGGCCGAGATGGTAGCCCATGTTGCGGAGCTTGCCGATGAACAGGCGGTTGTAGAATTTCTTGTCCGGCTTGTTCTCCAGCCAGTAAGGCTCCACGGAGAAGAGCTGGGAATTGAATTTCTTGGCGGTGCTGAAGTCATAGCGCTTCTCCATCCACTGCGGCTCGAGCCAGAAGAGGTCCACGGGGACGTCCATCTGGCGGAAAAGCACCGCGTCGTTGAGGATGGCCCACTGGTCCTCGCGCATGTTCGGACCGAAGCAGAGGCCGTAGGCCCACTTGGGAAGGAGGTAGGTGCGTCCTGTCAGCAGGGTGTAGTCGCTGATGACCGCGGGCATCGTCTCCTCCAGGAAGAGGTAGTAGTCCGCATCCGGGAAGGTGGTGTAGATGTTGAACCTGTCCGGATCGGTATAGCCTATGTCGAAGTGGTTCTTGCGGGTGGTGTTGTTGTAGATGCCCCAGCCTCGGGAACTGATCATGAAAGGCATCGGGATCTCGGTGTGCTGGTAGGTGCACCACATCCTCAGGAGCTCGCCCCTGTGCTGGATGTGCTCGCGGCTGGTGCTGGGTGCTGCCGCCGCCGTAGAACCTTTCGCCCTTTTCCATCGTGATGCTGAGCACGTTGCTCTCGGCCGGGTCGCCGCTTTCGGTCCTGTCCTTGTCGGCCCCCTTGTTGTCGTCGTCACCGATGATGCCGTCGTTCTTGGCCACCACCATGCTGCCGAACTTGTCTATGATGACCTCGGAGAGGCTCTTGCAGAGGGCGTCCCCGGGGTGGTAGTCAATGGCCTTGACGACGGGGCTTCCGTCCGCCTTGCAGACGCTCACGCTGCCGTTCGCCTTGTCCACGCTGAGCTTGTGGGTGGCGGTGGAGAGGGTCCAGACGGCGTCATTCTCGCTCACGCTTGCGGCCACTTCGCCCCAGTCGGTCTTTAGTATCCCGTAGCGCTCGGAAAGCGTTTCCGGGAAGCTGCCCTCGGCGGATATGCGCACCCTGAAGATGGCGTCGGTGCAGGCCTGCACCTTGACTTTCGTGTCGTTCTTGAGAGTTACGGTGTAGTCCGCGGCGCTGAGCCCGATGGCCGCAAGAAGCGCCACAGCGATTGCAATCAGTCTTTTCATCATCATTATCTGAAGTTCTTTTTCACTGGTTTCCTGCTCATTACGAAGTGGAGTTCCGCTCCGTCCTTGATGTCCTCGTAGCGTATCACGGGCTTGGTCAGCTTCCTGCCGTTGAGCCAGGCTTCCTTCACGTAGACGGCATCCTTGCTCCAGCCCTTCGTGGTCATCACGAGCGTGCCGCCACCGGAGAGCCTGACCTTGAGGCCGGGCACGCAGGGCGAGCCTACGGAATACTCGTTGGAGCCGGGACAGACGGGGTAGAAGCCCATGCAGTTGAAGATGTACCAGGCGGACATCTGGCCGCAGTCGTCGTTGCCGCTGAGGGCGTCCGGTTCATTGCCGTAGAAATTCTCGGCGACGTAGCGGACCCATTTCTGGCATTCCCAGGGCTTGCCGAGGCTGTTGTAGAGATATGTTACGTGGTGGCAGGGTTCGTTGCCGTGCCAGTAGCCTCCGATGCGGCCCCAGATGTCGTGCGCGCCGGGGATGTTCTCGTCCATTTCTATGGTGAAGAGTTCGTCCAGCCTGCCGAGCAGGAAGTCCTTGCCCGCGGCGTCCACATAGCCCTGGAAGTCGTGCGGGACGGTCCAGGTGTACTGCATCGTGAAGCCTTCGGTGATGTCGCCCCATCCGTTCACGGAGCCCGGACCCTGGTAGGCTATGGGTGCGAACGGGGTGCGCCAATCGCCCTTGGAATCGCGACCGCGCATATATTTGGTCTCCGGATCCAGGAGGTTGTACCAGTTGTGCGAGCGCTTCAGGAATGCCTTGTACTCTGCGTCGTGTCCGAGCAGTTTCGCGGCCTGGGCGATGCACCAGTCGTCATAGGCGTATTCGAGAGTCTTGGAAACGGATTCCTTCTCCTTGTCGAAGGGGACGTAGCCGAGTTCCACGTATTCGGGGATGCAGTCGTAATTGGGGTTGCAGGCGGTGGTGACCATCGCGCGGAAGGCCCTTTCGTAGTCGAATCCCTCCACGCCCTTCACCATCATGTCTGCGAGCACGGAGCAGGCGTGGTAGCCTATCATGCACCATGTCTCGCCGGCGTAGAAACTCCATATCGGGAGCATCTGTTCGGCGCTCTTGTCGAAGTGGGCGAGCATGGAGTTGGCGATGTCGGCCTGGAGCGGCCTGTTGACGAGGTTGAGGAGCGGATGGAATGCCCTGTAGGTGTCCCAGAGGGAGAAAACGGTCACGTTGCGGAAGCCGTCGGCCGTCTCTATGTTCTTGTCGTGCCCGCGGAACCTGCCGTCGGCGTCCTGGAAGAGGAAGGGGTGCAGGGCGGTGTGATAGACGCTGGTATAGAAGGTCTCGCGGAGTTTCCTGTCGTCGCTGGCGAGCTCGTATTTCCCGAGTTCCTTCTCCCAGAGATCCTCGGCTTCGGCGCGCACCGTCGCGAAGTCCTTGCCTTCTATCTCCTTGAGGTTGAGGAGCGCTCCGTCGGTGCTGACCGCGGATACTGCTACCTTGAAGTCCACCGTCTCGCCGGCGGCCGTCCTGCCGTATTTCACGAGCATCTGTATGCCCTTGCCCCAGGCCTCGCGGTTGCTGCGGAAGCGCTTGGTGTTGTAGATGACCGGCTGGCCGTCCTGCAGGATCACGAAGTCCTTGATCACGCGGCTCGACTTGGCCGCCAGGTGGACGTAACGCTCAGGGCTCCAGCCCTTTACGATTCTGGTCGCGGTTATGGTGGTGCCGTCCGGAGAGATCTTGATGTCGGACCAGGCGCATTCCTGGCGCAGGGTGTGGTTGAGGTCTATCATCACCCAGGCTTCGTCCGTCGCGGGGAAGCTGAATTTCAGGATGCCGCTGCGCAGGGCGGAGGTCAGCCTGGCGGTGGTGCCGTAGTCCAGCAGGTCAACTTCGTAGTAGCCCGGGGAGGCCTTTTCACGGTCGTGGGAATAGCGGGACCTGTAGCCGGAATCCGGGTCCTCGTGGGTGCCGGGCTTCCATTTGAACTCGCCTGTGCCCGGCAGGAAGAGGAAGTCCCCGAGGTCGGGGATGCCCGTGCCGCTGAGATGGGTAAGGCTGAATCCGAGCAGGGTGGGCTTGGCGTATTTGTAGCCGGCTGCGGAGTCGTAGTCGTCGTTGTCCGTGTCGGGGCTGATCTGTATGCCTCCGAAGGGGACCTGCGGGCCGGGATAACAGTTTCCGAAGCCGCCGGTGCCCACGAACGGGTTCACGTAGTCTATGAGCCTGTCCTGGGCAGTCGCCGTGAAGGCGAGCAGGCAGGCCGCTGCAATCAAGATCGCTTTCTTCATCGTATCAGTGTTTTACCAGAGATTCAGCATTCCGTCCTTGTCGCTGAGGGAATAAGGCTTCATCGCCTCGTCCTGCCCGCGTTTCTTGTTGGGCTTGGGTCCCATCTCGAACTCGATGGTGCCGCCCTTCAGGATGGTGTCGTGGGTGATGAACAGCTTGTCGTACTCCTCACCGTTGACGAGCACCTTCTGGACGTAGCGGTTCTCGTCGCTCACGCCGTATGCCGTCACGCGGAGCTTGTTGCCGTTGGGCAGGGTGAGCAGGGCGTACGGGACGTAGGGCGCGCCTATCACGTACTGCGCGTAGCCCGGGCAGACGGGGTAGAAGCCTATGGCCGTGAAGATGTACCAGGCGGACATCTGGCCGCAGTCGTCGTTGCCTCCGAGGCCGTGCATGTCGGCCACGTACTTGCTGTTCATTATCTCGCGGAGCCAGTACTGGGTCTTCCAGGGCTGGCTGGTCCAGGCGTAGAGGTAGGGGATGTGGTGGCTGGGCTCGTTTCCGTGTACGTAGCCTCCGATGAGACATTCCTTCGTAACGTCCTCATTGTCTGCATAATAGATCTCGGGGAGTTCCATTCCGAAGAGCTCGTCGAGCTTGTTTACGAACTGCCTGTCACCTCCGAGCAGCTCCATCACGCCGAACACGTCGTGCGGCACGTGGAAGGAGAAGTTCCAGGAGTTGCCCTCTATGAAGCCCTGGCCCACGGTCTGCTTGACGTCGAAGGTGGGACGGAAATCGCCGGCCCTGTTCCTGGGGCGCGCAAACCCGATGCGCGGGTCGTAGATGTTGCGGTAGTACTGGGCCCTCCTGAGGTATTCCTTCTCTATCTTCTTGTATGCGATGCCCGACTCCCTGGCGGCGTTGTGGATGCACCAGTCGTCGTAGCAGTATTCCAGGGTGTTGCTGGCTGCGGTGCCCGAAGCCTCGTCCGGAACGTAGCCGAGCCTGATGTATTCGCCCAGGCCGCCGTAGTACGGCACCGTGGAGGTGGACACCATCGCCTCTATGGCGGCTTCCTTGTCCACGTCGAGGCCCTTGACTATGGCATCGGCGAGTACGGATACGGCGTGGTAGCCGCTCATGCACCAGTTCTCGTTGGCCATGTGGCTCCAGATCGGGAGCATTCCGTGGACGCTCTGGCGGTAGTGCTCTATCATCGAGCGGACCATGTCCTCCTCGCGGTCAGGCTTCATCAGGGTGAGGAAAGGATGCTCCGCGCGGTAGGTGTCCCAGAGGGAGAAGACCGTATAGTTGGTGAAGCCGTCGGCGTGGTGTATGCCGTGGTCGAGGCCCCTGTAGCTGCCGTCCACGTCCATGTAGGTGGACGGGTTGATCATCGTGTGGTACATCGAGGTGTAGAACATCTTCTTCTGGTCGGTGGTACCTTCGATGTCTATGCAGGAGAGTTCCTTCTCCCAGGCCTGCGCGGCTTCTTCGGCTATGGTCTCGAAGCTCTTGCCGCCGGCTTCCGCGCGGAGGTTCTTGAGCGCACCCTCGGCGCTGACGGCGGAAATGCCCACCTTCATCGTGAGGTCGCTGCTTCCGAGCTCGCCGAACTTGAACCAGGCCACGAGCTTGCGGCCGGCCATCTCGGGGAAGTTGCGGTACTGCTTGAACTTGCTCCAGCCGCCCTTGTAGTCTATTTTTTCAAGGTCGCTGTAGCCATAGTCCGTAATGGGGGAGGACAGGGATATTGCGAAGTAGGTATAGTTCGTCCTGGCCCAGCCGTTGGTGATGCGGTAGCCCGTCAGCAGGGTGTCGTTCTCCACCCTGAGCTCGGCCCAGAGGGTCTTGCCGTCATAGTTGTAGATGCCGTGCTGCAGGTCGACGATCACGTGGGCGTCGCTGCCGTAGGGGAAGCTGTATTTATGCACTCCCACCCTCGGGGTCGCGGTGAGGCGGGCGCGGATCCCGTCGTCGGTGAGCAGGACTTCATAGTAGCCCGGCGTCGCGACTTCCCCGTTGTGAGTGAAGCGGGAACGGTAGCCGGAATCGGGGTCCTCCTCGGTGCCGGGATGGAGCTTGATGGCTCCGGTGCCGGGCATCACCAGGATGTCTCCGAGGTCGGAGTGGCCGGTGCCGCTGAAGTGCGTATGGCTGAATCCGACTATCGTGGGATCGGAGTACTTGTAGCCGGCGCAGTACTCGTAGGTCCTGGGCTGGTACTTGCCGTTCACGTTGTGGGGAATCGTGTCCGTGTCGGGGCTGAGCTGCACGCCGCCGAAGGGGTAGCATGCGCCAGGGAAGGTATGCCCCATCCCGTCGGTCCCGATGAACGGGTCCACATAGGTGATATGACGCTGCTGGGCGAAGGCGCTGGCAGAAATCAAAACCAGCGTTGCAAAACTGAGAAATGTGGTCTTCATACTTTCAAAGATAGTCAAAATATATTTGTTTTTTCTGTGGATTGTCCATATTTTTATGATTTGAAAACGATGAAGTTTTAATCCATAACCTTAATAACCTTATGTCAAAAAGCAAGATTGCAGCTGTCTTTCTCCTGACGCTCCTTTCGGTCGCCGCGCTCGCTCAGACGCGCAAGACCGTGCGGGGTACCGTCATCGAGGAAGAAACCGGCGAGTCATTGCCGGGAGCTACCGTGCAGATCGTAGGTTCCACCAAGGGCGTAAGTACCGACCTTGACGGAGCTTTCGAACTCTCAGGCGTCAAGCCGACCGACAAGCTCAAGTTCGAATTCTTCGGCAAGGAGCCGCAGACCATCACCGTGGGAGACCAGGTGGAATTCACCGTCAGGCTCAAGAATGCGGTGAACGAGCTGGAGGACGCGGTGGTCGTCGCCTTCGGTAAGCAGAAGAAGGAAAGCGTGATCGGTTCCATCACGTCCATCGACGTGCAGACCCTCAAGGTTCCTTCCAGCAACCTCACCACATCCCTCGCCGGTAACGTCGCCGGTGTGATCGCCTACCAGCGTTCCGGTGAGCCGGGCCAGGACAACGCGGACTTCTTCGTCCGTGGTATCACCACCTTCGGCGCCAACACCAGCCCGCTCATCCTCATCGACAACATCGAGCTAACCACCACCGACCTTGCGCGCCTGCAGCCGGATGACATCGAGAGCTTCTCCGTCATGAAGGATGCGACCGCGACCGCCCTCTACGGTGCGCGCGGTGCCAACGGCGTCATCTTCGTGACCACCAAACGAGGCCAGGAGGGACCGGCCAAGATCTTCGCCCGTCTGGAGACTTCCGTTTCGTCTCCGACCAGCACGGTGGAGTTCGCCGATCCCGTGACCTATATGAAATCCTACAACGAGGCCATCAGCACCCGTGACCGCCTGGGAGAACTCATGTACTCCAATGACAAGATCGAGCAGACCGGAAAGCCCAACGCCAACCGCTACATCTATCCTGCCAACGACTGGTACAACATGCTCTTCAAGGACTACGCCACCTCCTATCGTGCCAACGTATCCGCACGAGGCGGCGGCGCCATCGCTACCTACTATGTCGCGGGAGCCTTCACGGAGGATACCGGTATCCTGAACGTGGACAAGCGCAACAGCTTCAACAACAACATCGACCAGAAGACCTACACCCTCCGTTCCAACATCGACATCAACGTCACCAAGACCACCAAGCTGGCCGTCCGCCTCACCGGTAACTTCACCGACTACACCGGACCTATCGACGGTGGTACCGAGATCTTCAAGCAAGTGGTGCATTCCGACCCCGTCCTCTTCCCGGCATACTATCCCGCCGACGAGGAGCACAAGGGCATCACCCACATCATGTTCGGTAACTACGACGACGGTTCGTACTACAACCCGTATGCGAAACTCGTGAGCGGCTACCGTGACTACCAGCGTTCCCAGATGATCGCGGCCGTGGAGCTCAACCAGGACCTCAGCTTCATCACGAAGGGTCTCAGCTTCATGACTCTCTTCAACCTGACGCGACTCTCCGCCTACAATGTGTACCGTCAGTTCACACCTTATTATTATATGCTCGCCAATTATGACTCCTACACGGGAGATTATCATATCAGGCGCATCAACGACAACGGTACCGACCACCTTACCTACAGCGAAGGCGCGAAGACCATCACAAACTCGATGTATTCCGAGAGCCGCCTCAACTATGCACGCGACTTCGGCAAGCACGCGGTCACCGGCCTGCTCGTCCTCACCGCACGTGAGCAGCTCAACGCCAACGCCGGTTCGCTCCAGCTGTCCCTGCCTTCCCGCAACGCCGGTCTCTCCGGACGTTTCACCTACGGCTTCGACAAGCGCTACTTCCTCGAGTTCAACTTCGGTTACAACGGATCTGAGCGCTTCTCCAAGACGCACCGCTGGGGTTTCTTCCCTTCCTTCGGCGCTGCCTGGGTGATCTCGAACGAGAAGTGGTTCAAGCCGCTGGAAAACGTGGTCCACAATCTCAAGCTCCGCGCTTCCTACGGTCTCGTGGGTAACGATGCCATCGGTGATGAGAAGGACCGCTTCTTCTACCTTTCCGAGGTTACCATGAACAGTACCGCGAGAGCCGGATCATTCGGCTACACCGGCGGTATAAAGTATAACGGCGTCAATATTGCACGTTATGCCAACGACGCAATCACCTGGGAGACTTCTTACAAGAGCAACTACGCCGTCGAGCTCGGACTCTTCAAGAGCCTGGACATCATCGCCGAGTACTTCACGGAGCACCGCAAGGACATCTTCATGACCCGTGCGGACATCCCGAACACGATGGGCCTCCAGTCCACCGTCGCCGCCAACATCGGCGAGGCCACCGCCCGCGGTATCGACATCCAGGCCGACTACAAGAAGTCCTGGTCCAAGGACTTCTGGACGTCCGCCCGAGGCAACTTCACCTATTCCACCAGCAAGTACCTGGTGTATGAGGAACCTACCTATCCCGAGGCATACCGCCAGCACGCCGGCCACAGCCTCAATCAGACCTGGGGCTACATCGCCGAGCGTCTCTTCATCGATGACGAGGAGGCTGCCAACAGCCCGACCCAGTCAGGCTTCGGTTCCCAGTACGGCGGCGGTGACATCAAGTACACCGACGTCAACAGAGACGGCATGATCACCAATGCCGACATGGTGCCTATCGGATTCCCGACCTCTCCTGAGATCATCTACGGCTTCGGTGTCTCCACCGGATTCAAGGGTGTCGACTTCTCCATCTTCTTCCAGGGCCTCGCGAACGAGTCCTTCTGGATCAATGCCTCCGAGACTGCTCCGTTCTACAACAACACCCAGCTTCTCAAGGCTTATGCCGACAGCCACTGGAGCGAGAACGACCGCAACATCTACGCTCTCTGGCCTCGCTACAGCGCATACAGGAATTTCAACAACACCCAGACCAGCACCTGGTGGATGCGCGACGGTTCCTTCATCAGGCTGAAGCAGCTCGAGCTCGGTTACACCCTTCCCAACAAGCTTACCCGCAAGATCCACGTGGAGAACCTCCGCGTCTATTTCCAGGGTAACAACCTCTTCTGCTGGAGCAAGTTCAAGCTCTGGGATCCTGAAATGGCAGGAAACGGTCTCGGATATCCTATCCAGAAGACCCTCAACTTCGGTGTCAACGTAACCTTCAGATAGTCTGCCTTATGAACAAGATATACTCAAAGATTTCCATTGTTCTCGCCTCCGCTCTCACAGTGTTCGGAGCGGGCAGTTGCGACAAATACCTCGACGTCGTGCCGGATGACGGAATCGCCACCGTCGAGATGGCTTTCAACCTGAGGGCCAAGGCCTTAGGTTACCTCGCGACCTGTTACTCATATATGACTGAGGAAGGTACTACGGCGGGTGACTATGCGATGCTTACCGGAGATGAACTCTGGGACCTCGTCGGACGTGTCGTGACCAACACGAACGTCCGCGTTCCGCAGACCCTGTTCAACATCGCCCGTGGCTTCCAGAGTGCGAATGCCGTGTATGGCAATGACTGGGCCGCCATGTATCAGGGCATCAGGTGCTGCGATGTGCTCATCGAGAACATCTATAATGTCCCTGACATGACCAAGACCGAGATGGACCAGTGGGCCGCCGAGGCCAGGTTCCTCAAGGCTTACTACCATTTCAACCTCGTCCGCAAGTATGGTCCTGTGCCCATCATTTACGAGAGCCTTCCCATCGACTCCGACGTGGAAACCGTGCGTGTGTACAGGAATACCATCGACGAATGTTTTGACTACATACTCGGGCAGCTTGACGAAGCCCTTCCTTACCTCCCGCTGGTCAACCCGACGGAAGACGAGTACGGCCGTATCACTCAGCTTGCCTGCGCAGGCCTCCGTGCCCGCGTGGCCGCTTATGCCGCCAGTCCGCTGTTCAACGGCAACGATGAGGAAGCCACCCTCGTGGACAACAGGGGTACCCGCCTTTTCCCGGCCAAGAGCGATGCCGAGAAGCTTGCCCGCTGGACGGCTGCGATGAAGTATTGCAAGGATGCCATCGATCTCGCAGAGAAGGCCAACAAGCGTCTCTACGACACCACCGACGTCCGCAAGGAATTCAGGATGTGCGATACCCTCGCCACCCAGATGGCTCTCCGCAACGCCTACTGCGAAAGGTGGAACAGCGAAGTGATGTGGGGCAACACCCAGTGCGACAAGACCCTCATCAACATGTTCCAGCGTCTCTGCCAGCCAGTGCTCGGTGAATACTCGGACATGTTGGGCGGCTACCGTTTCATCGGCGTCCCCCTCAAGGTCGCGGAACAGTTCTACACCAACCACGGCCTTCCTATCGCCAACGACAATTCCTGGTCCGGAGTGAATCCTTTCGACCTCAGGGACGGCGACGATTCGCACGCATTCTACATCAAGAAGGGTTACACCACCTGTAACCTCAACTTCAACCGCGAGCCTCGTTTTTATGCCTTCCTCGGCTTCGACGGCGGTACCTGGATGGGCCAGATGGCCAACTACAACGACATAGAGGCCGAGAACATGCCGTTCGTGGAATGCCGCATCGGTGGCAAGCACGGAAAGAGCGGCTCGGAGAACGGTCCCGTCACCGGTTACTTCCCCAAGAAGATGATCCCCTACAGGACCATCTGGGTCGGTAACAACTCCTTCTCCGGCTACTGGTTCGCATTCCCTATGGTCCGTCTCACCGACCTCTATCTGCTCTATGCAGAGTGCATCAACGAGGCGGAGGGTCCTGCCGGCGCCCATGCCGGCGACCTGTTCTACTATCTGGACCAGATCCGCGGCCGCGCCGGCATCCCCGACGTGAAGACCGCCTGGGACAACTTCAGCAACCGCCCCGGTTACTATAATTCGCAGACCGGTATGCGTGACATCATCCACAAGGAGCGCCTCAACGAGATGGCGTTCGAGAGCTCCCGTTTCTGGGATCTCCGCCGCTGGAAGGAAGCAGCTCCCGAGTATCAGAAGCTCATCTACGGCTACAACGTCGCCGCAGCCACGCCTGATGAATACTATGTGAAGACTCTCGTCGCACAGCAGTCGTTCGGCCTGAAGGATTACTTCTGGCCCATCGCCACTCCGTACATCGAGGTCAATCCCAATCTTGTACAGAATCTCGGATGGTAATGAACCTCAAACAGACATTCCATATGAAAAAGATATTGTTTTCAGCCGGTCTTGCCCTGATGCTCGTCTCCTGCGCGGAGGATGGCGTCGGAGGACGTATAGACCAGAAAAATGAAACTGTCGGCGTTCCGAGTCCCGTTACCGTGACGAACGTGAGGCCTACCAGCGGTGGAGCCGTCATCCACGTCTCCATCCCTGACGACGACATAATCAAGGGTGTCATCGCCACCTACGAACGCAACGGCGAGACCGTGAACACCAAGATTTCCCGCTATCTGGACAGCCTCGTGATCGAGGGTTACGCCGACACCAGGGAGCATTCGGTACAGGTCGCTTCGTTCAACGTGAACGAGGTCCAGTCCGAGTCGGTTTCGGTGAAGTTCACCCCGCTCAAGCCCGCCATCCAGACTGCATACCCCACCATCCTCCAGACCTTCGGAGGCGTAAAGGTATGGATCCAGGGCAACGAGCAGCTTGCCGACCTGGCCGTGGTCATCCTGCGTGACTCGGTCGTGGCCCATAAGGACCTTCCCGTGGACCAGATCAAGTGGGTCGAGGTGACCACCCTCTTCACCGCCAGCAACGACATCAAGCTCACCCGCCGCAACATCGAGCCCAAGGAGGCCGTTTTCGGAGTCTATCTCCGCGACCACTGGGGCAACGTGTCCGACACCACCGTCGCAGTGGTGACTCCGCTCGAGGAGAAGCAGCTGGACAAGAAGCTGTTCTCGCACAACAGGTCCATGACTTATGCCTTGGACGACAATTACCTGCAGACTTCCACCACCGCTTCATACTATCCCGTCGTGGCTCTCTGGGAAGGCACCGGCCTTTCCGAGAGGGACTGCTTCTTCGCCGCCTGCGAGGACAACCCCATCCCTATGTGGATCACCATCGACATGGGCGTCACCGCAAGGCTCAGCCGCATCGCAACGCTGCCGCGTATCGCATACGTGATCTGGCAGAATGCGCATCCCCGCGACTTCGAGTTCTGGGGAAGCACCAATCCTACCGGCAAGACCGTGGAAACGAACGAGCACGGCTTCGACAATTCCTGGTTCTGCCTCGGAAAGTTCACCCAGTTCAAGCCTTCCGGCTATGACGAGAACGGTCTCGTGGGCACCACTACCGTCGAGGACAATGAATACTTCAACGGCGGCAACGACTTCGAACTCGATCCGGATGCATTCCCGAGGTGTAACGATCCCGTGCGCTATCTCCGCGTGGTCATCGCCAACACCTTCTCCACTTATCAGTATCATTCCAACAAGGGCGACGTCCAGTTCGGTGAGGTCACCCCTTACGGACAGGTTGTTACGGAATAACAGACACATACGCCATGAACAAGATAATTTCGAGAATAATCTTCGCTTTTGCGCTCCTCCTTGCGGCATCCTCTTGCTACAAGCAGGATGACGTATACAAGGAGTTTGTGGTTTCCGGTGGTTACATCTATCCTGCGAAACCTGTCAACCTCACGTATGTGCCGGGCTACAAGAGGGTCGTCCTCAAATGGGACCGCCCTTACGACCCTGCAGTGAAGACCGCCAAGGTCTTCTGGGAGAACTATACGGACTCGATGTCGGTCGATTATGCCCAGTTCCCCGACGGGAAGGCATACGTCTCCATCGAGAATCTCCAGGAGCGTTCCTACACCTTCGACGTCGTGGACTACGATTCACAGAAGCATGCTTCCCTCGCTACCGAAATAACTGCTTCCCCTTACGGTGACTTCTGGCTCAGCGCCCTCTCCGAGAGGCGTCTCAAGCAGGCGCGCCTCGTGGGTGACAGCGCCACGGTGGTCGTATCTTCCGCTACCGACCAGATGGTCAAGACGCAGTTCCGCTACAGGGATGCGACCAGCGGCG
This sequence comes from uncultured Bacteroidia bacterium, assembly GCA_902787295.1. Lineage (GTDB taxonomy): Bacteria > Bacteroidota > Bacteroidia > Bacteroidales > UBA932 > Cryptobacteroides. Next base: position 7,372 of record CADAFW010000019.1, on the reverse strand, counting down.
AGATGGTGGATGTCGAGGATTGCATCTATCCCGGTACCGATACGCTCTATTTCCCGCACGCACTCAAGGGCAGCAAGTTCGAGTATCGTTCCTGCTTCTGCCCTCCGAACGGAGCGGATACCGTTTGGTCTGCCTGGGTCACCACTCCGGTCGCCATCGAGTACAAGCTTCCGGTGGAGGCCTGGACGGTGGAGGCTACCAAGAACCAGATCAACGGTACCAATACGCCTGACAAGATCTTCGACGGCATCACCGACAAGTCCTCTTCCCGCTACCACAGTTCGACCAACTCGAGCTACCGAAGGAACTTCCCCAAGGTGCTCGCCATCGACACCCACGTGGCGGACGGCGACGCCGTGTGCATCTCCTCGTTCGAGATCTACGAGCACAATACGACCCAGAATTCCCGTTATATCAAGAGCTACCGTCTCTATTCCGGAACCGAGGCCTTCGATCCGGATGATGAGAACTACTCTGTGAATTACGGCGAATACATAGCCATCGGCGAACTCGACCGTCTCTCCGCGATGCAGACCGGTTCTTCGGTCCTCGAGAAGTTCGGACGCTACTTCGCCCTCGTCTTCCTGGATTCCTATCATACCTACGGTTACATAGACCTCTGGGAATTCGTGCCTTACGGTTATCTGCAGTCTGAAGCACAGTAACAGAATGACAGTGAATAAGTTGATTGCGGCGCTCATCTGCGCCGCAATCGTTGTACCGGGGAGCGCCCGGCAGAAAAAGGCGGAAAAGGCCGGTTTCGACGAGAATCATGTCGTCCTTTCGTTGGGTGTCCTCAGCGACACCCACGTGGACGGCGTGCTCACCGTTCCTGGCTACAAGTTCAGGATGGCCCTGCTTCAACTCCGTGACAAGGCTGCGCAGACCGATGCCGACGGCCTGGACGGCGTGCTCATCGCAGGCGACCTGGTCAACAACCCGTACCAGGACCCCAAGCACTACGCCCAGATGAACAGTTTCCGGGCGATCTATGAATCCGTCCTGGATCCGGCACGCATCCCGCTGGTCTTTACCCCCGGCAACCACGACATATACAAGGAGTGGACGGAGAATACGGTGAAGGACGTGCATAACCTGTATTCCCGCCTCGGGGACGGTTTCTTCCTTTCAGACCTCGACAAGGGGGCCAGGGACACGCTGGGATGTCGCCATTGCAAGATAGGGGACTATCACGTCCTCTGCATCGTGCCGTCTTCTTCCCGCCCCACCATCCAGTATCCTGCAGCGGCCCTCGAGTGGCTGGACGCCACCCTCAAGGAACTTACCTCCGCCGAGCCTGACCGGTACGTCATCCTGCTCACGCATCCTATGCTGGACAGCACGGTTTACGGCAGCACCCTCGGTGCGTATTGGGAGACCTCCGCCCTGGATTCCCTGATGAACCGATATCCACAGGTCATCACCTTCAGCGGGCATCTGCACTTCCCGCTCAACGACCCTCGCAGCATCTGGCAGGGCGGCTTCACCGCAGTCGGATGCGGCTCCGTGCGCTATATGGCCATCGAGAACGGCGGCTACGAGGATATGTCCAGTGCCACCGTTATGAAGGATGCCAACGAATTCTCCCAGGGACTCCTGCTGCAGTTCGACCGCAAGGGCAACGCCCGCCTGGTCAGGATGGACTTCTACAATGCCCGCCCGATAGGGGAGGACTGGACCCTTTCCAAGCCGGCCGCCGATGGCTCGCACCTGAAGAAATACACAACCGCCGGCCGTGCAGCCGCCAACTCTGCGCCTGAGCTCTGCTCGCTCGAAGTGGTGCCCGACGGAGATAAGGTTTCGGTTGCATTCGCTTCCGGCAAGGACGATGAGTTCGTGCACCATTATGTGCTCACTCTCACCGGTGCCGATGGCGTTTCCGTAACCAAGAAGGTCCTTGCCGATTTCTACCGGCATCCGCTTCCGTCCGGGATGAAACCCTCCTGGGAAGTACCTTTTACCGGGCTCCAGCCGGGAAAATACACCGTCAGCCTCACCGCCTTCGATTCCTGGGGCGCCGAGAGCAATACACTTATCAAGGAATTCACGCTTTGAAAGAAAAGAAATGAAAAACAGCCTCAAGTTGCTCCTTGTCCCTCTCGCACTCCTTTCGGCCTGCGTAAAACCCCAACCTCCCGCACCGCCTGTGGAGGGACACTACCTTTCCGTCACCGGCACATTCGCCGAGACCTTCACCAAATCCACTCTCGATCCTTCGGGAGCCGGTGTCTGGTCGCCCGGGGATGCGCTCAACGTATTCTACGGCAACATTGGCAGCGGCAAATTTTCGGCTGCCATAACCGAGGCATCGCCGTCGGCGGCTTTCACGAGCACGATCTACGTCACCGGTGACGATCCTTCCGGCATCACCGTGGTGGGCGTATATCCGTACGACCCTTCCAACAAACTGGAGGGAGACGCGGTGACCGTGACCCTGCCTGCGATCCAGACCGCTGTGGCAGGCTCGTTCGCGAACGGAGCGGCTCCGGCGGTTGCGAAATCCAACTCCCCGATGCTCTCTTTCCGTTACGTGGCCGGTGCCGTCGCTTTCTCCGTTGTCCACGAGGGCATCACTTCCATCATTTTCAAGGGCAATGACGGTGAACTTCTCGCCGGAACCGCGAGCTGCACCGTTTCCGATACTCCCGCGGCAGGCCCCGTTTCTTCCGGCTCCGAGGAGATCACTCTTGTGGCCCCCTCGACCGACGTCGACCGACGGATTCACCGTAGGACAGATCTATTATGCGACCCTCTATCCTCAGACCCTCTCCAACGGCTTCACCGTAACCTACAGGAAAGGCAGCGCCCACGCGGAATATGTGGACTACAACTCCGCCCGGATTTCCCGCAATGCGGCGCTCACCCTTGCGGGCAAGGACGCCGGTCTGACCTTCATGGAGAACGACGGCAGCCCCGTGTTCGACGAGAACAGGATCGTCGCCTCGTTCGGCGTGTGCAGCGACACCCATATCGACGGAACCACCACGATGCCGGCCAACAAGTTCAAGGCAGCGATGCAGCAGATGCGCGACAAGGCTGCGGAGAATGACGAAGACGGCATAGACGGCGTCCTCATCTCCGGCGACCTCAATAACGACCCCTGCTACAACGCGTCCTACTACAGCATAGAGACGGCTGCTCTCAAGACCCTCTACGAGTCCGTCTACGATCCGGCCAAGGTCCCGATGATCTATACCGTCGGCAACCACGACACCTACCAGTGGTGGACCTCCAGGACCCTGCAGGAGGCCCAGAACATCAGCAACGTGCTGGGTGACAAATACTTCCTCTTCGACCTTGACAACGACGCCAGGAAGACCTACGAGTGCCGGGACTGCCTCGTGGGCGGCTATCATATCCTCTGCATAACCCCTACCGGTGCGAGCCCCGTGATCTACGATCCCTGGACCGTATCCTGGCTCGACAACAAACTCGCCGAACTCACCACCGCAGAGCCGGAGAAGTACGTGATCGTGCTTACGCACCCCATGATTTACAATACCACCTACGGCAGCCTGCTCGGCAATTACTGGGCTACCGAGGCCCTCACCTCGGTGCTCTCCAAGTATCCCCAGGTTATGACCTACAGCGGCCACCTGCATTTCCCGCTCAACGATCCCCGCAGCGTATGGCAGGGCGACTTCACTGCATTCGGCTGCGGTTCGGTCCGCTATATGGCCATCGAGAGCGGCGGTTATGAGGATATGTCCAGCGCCACCGTGATGAAGGACGCCAACGAATTCTCCCAGGGCCTCGTGCTCCAGTTCGACGTGAACGGAAACGCCCGCGTCACCAGGATGGACTTCTACAACCAGACTACCATCGGGGAGCCGTGGACGATATCCTATCCGGTCAAGAACAAGACCCACCTCCAGGCTTATTCGCACGTGCTCCGCAAGGCTGCGAACACCGCCCCGAAGCTCTCCAGCCTCGTGATCGACGTTCCTGAGACGGCCGTTTCCTCGGTTCCCTTCATCGTGAAATTCGCCGCAGGCACCGACGACGAGTTCGTGCACCACTATGTCGTTACGCTCCTGAAGGGCGGCAGCGTGGTGTCCACGAAGAAATATCTCGCCGACTTCTACCGCCACGGCTTGCCGAAGGATATGAAGCCCGAATGGACCGTCAATTTCGGCAACCAGCCGACAGGCACTTATACCGTCGAGGTTACGGCATACGACTCCTGGGATGCCAAGAGCGAGACGCTCTCCAAGACCATCACCATCGACAGGCCCTCCTCGGCCGATGCCGTGCTCTATGCGGACATCGACTTCGACGGCGCATCCGTGACCGATTCCAAGGACAAGATCAAGTTCACCAACAAGGACGCCACCATCGGTCCCGCTACGGTCACCTCCGGCGGGAAGGACTATTCCGTCCCCGCCCTCCACGCCTACACGGACAAATATGTAATTGGCGAATTCAAGGAGCTGGCCAGTGCATCCGACTTCAAGACCTGGGCCGGTTCCGGCTTCTGCATGGAGGCCTTCTTCGTGGACAAGACTGCAAGCAAATCCGTGCACGGCATAATGTGCGGAACGCAGTCGGGCGGCTGGGGCCTTGCGGTCAGGGCAAGCGGCAAGCCTTACTTCATAGTCGGCGAAGGCACGTCCGCCAATACCAATTCCTACAAGTACAAGGACGCTTCCGCCGTGGCGTCCAATACCGAGCTCACGCATTTCGTGGGCGTCTATGATCCGGGCTCCCAGAAACTCCGCATCTACGTGAACGGCGTGCTCGACGGAGAGTCCTCCGTGACCGGCGAATTCCTCCCCGGCATCTCGGATACCTTCAACAAGTTCTGCCTCGGGGATGACATTGTGATCGGCGGCGAAGGCGGCGACTATCCCTGCGTGGACATGGTCATCGTGGACGCCAAGATCTGGAAGGGCGTGATGACCGGCGAAGAAGTGGCCGCGGCTTACCAGAATGCACTGAAACTACTCAAATAAATCACTGAAGACATGATTATCTCCCTCATCCTCTCAACTCTCCTTACCCTTTCCGCACCGCAGAATCCGCCGGTCGTGGAGGGTATCCAGGGCTATGTCCCGACCCCGCAGGTCCTCGCTTCCCGCGAACGCTTCGCCGACGACAAGTTCGGCGTGTTCATCCACTGGGGCGTCTACAGCATGATGGGCCGGGGCGAATGGGTCATGAGCAACGAGCATATCAGCTATCCTGACTATTCGATGCTCCCCGGCGGCTTCTATCCGTCCAAGTTCAACGCCTCCGAGTGGGTGGCCGCAATCAAGGCCGCCGGCGCGAAGTACATCACCATCACCTCGCGCCACCACGACGGCTTCTCGATGTTCGCCACCAAGGCATCCCCTTACAACATCGTGGACGCCTCCCCGTTCAAGCGTGACGTGCTGAAGGAACTTGCGGACGCCTGCCACGAGCAGGGCATCACCCTCAACTTCTACTATTCCCTCGTGGACTGGGGAAGGGGAGACTACCCGCAGGGGAACAACGGCGGCAAGGTCGGCAAGGACCCCAAGCTCGCCGACTACGGTGCCTACTGCGACTTCATGTGCAACCAGATCACCGAACTCCTCACCAACTACGGCGAGATAGGCTGCATCTGGTTCGACGGCGACTGGGACCAGATCAAGAAGAAGGAGGACGGCTCCTATCCCGACATCGACTTCGACTGGCAGTATGGCCGCATCTACCGTCTGATCCACAGCCTCCAGCCGGGCTGCCTCGTGGGCAACAACCACCATCGCATCCCCATTCTGGGTGAGGACATCCAGATCTTCGAGCGTGACGTGCCCGGCGAGAATACCGCCGGATACAGCCGCACCGACGTGGTCAGCACCTCCCTCCCTCTGGAGACCTGCCAGACGATGAACACCTCCTGGGGCTTCAAGATCGACGACCACAAGTACAAGAGCGTGCCCGAGCTGCTGCGCCTGCTCATACGCACCGCCGGCCGCAACGCCAACCTCCTGCTCAACGTAGGCCCGCAGCCTGACGGATGCATCCCCGCCGAGTCTCTCGAGCACCTGGCCGGCATGGGCAGGTGGCTCAAGGCCAACGGCGAGACCATCTATGGCACCCGCAGCTCCTACCTCCGTCCGCAGCCCTGGGGCGTGCAGACGGACAAGGGGAACAAGATCTACCTCCACGTGATGGAAGCTCCCGAGGACGGGACCATCGTCCTTCCGTACAAGCTCAAGGTCAAGGAAGTCAAGCACTTCGGCACCAATGAGCAGATCAGCTACAAGCGCAAGAAAGACCTCGTCTCCATCTATGTCCCCGAGGGCATAGACTGCAGCATAGACTACATCATCGAAGTAACCCTCAAATAGCGCTTCCGATGAAGAAGCCCGCGATGATACTATTGTCGCTCCTGGCGGCGTGCATCACCCTGCATGCCGCCAGCGGCGTTGAAGCCGGGGCCTGGCACAACGGGATCAGGCCGCCCGCGACCCCTCTGCTCACTCTCGACCCGTATTTCTCCCTCTGGTCGATGACCGACGTGCTGACGGATGACGTGACCCGCCACTGGACGCTCTGGAAGCAGCCGCTGCTCGGAGCCGTCAGGGTGGACGGCAAGGTCTACCGCATCATCGGCAGCGAAAGGATGGACCCTTCCGTCCGCGGCGGCAATCCCGCCAAGAAGAACCGCGAAGATGCGGACGCGTTCTATTATATGGAAGGGGAACAGGTCTTCCCCGTGGCCGGCCGGCAGACGGATTCCAACGTGCTCCCCACCAGGACTTTCTACACATTCCGATGCGGCGGGGTCATCGTGGAGATAGCGTTCACCTCCCCGCTGGTCCTGACGGACGTCGAACTGCTGTCGCGCCCCGTTTCCTACATCAGCTGGAAAGTCCGTTCCGCCGACGGCCGCAGGCACGATACCGAGCTCTACCTGGAGGCGTCCCCGCGCTTCGCGATGGACCGGGACGTGGTTCCGATGAAGGCCTGCAAGGGGAGTGCCGACGGAATCGATTTCCTCCGCACAGGCACCGTCTCGCAGGACGTGCTGGGCAAGAGGGGAGACGACGTGCGTATCGACTGGGGCTGGTTCTGCCTCGGCACTCCCGCCGGGGACGGCTCGCTGGCGCTTGCATACGGCACCGATGCGCGCAGGACCTTCGTTTCATCAGGATCCGCTCCCGTATCGCTGGGAGAATCGCTGGTATCCGACAACTTCGTCACTGACGACCTTGCCCTCGTCTATGTCAGGGACCTCGGCAAGGTGGGCAAGGCGGCCGTGTCGGACTACGTGATGCTGGGCTATGACGATATCTATTCCATCAGGTACCTGCGCGAGCACGACCTGCGCCCGTGGTGGAACCGCGACGGGACGCACACCCTCACCGGGGAGATGGCCGCTGCGGCATCGGACTACGACGCCGTG
>CADAFW010000018.1 GCA_902787295.1 uncultured Bacteroidia bacterium | reverse complement strand
ATGCCGTTGAAGACGTCGGTATCGCGGGTCTTGAGCTTTGCGGGCAGCAGGCCGCTGCAGTCTACGGTGGCGGTCACCTTGCCGTCGCGGGGATTGATGATGAGGATGGTGTCGGTGGTATAGACATTGGCCCAGATCTTCCCGTCGATGTATTCAAGCTCGTTCAGATAGCGTATCGATTTCCCGTTCAGGGTGACCTTGACGGAACGCTCCACGTTGAGTTCCCCATCCATGAAATAGAGACGGCTGGTGCCGTCGGAGGCTATGAGCTGCCTGCCGTCGGTGGTGATGCCCCAGCCCTGGCGGGGGTAGGAATAGCCCTGCAGGAATTCGAGCGTGGCGGCATCGTAGACGAAGGCGACCTTGTTGGTCCAGGTGAGGATGTAGAGCTTGCCGTCTAGCATCACGCTGCCTTCGCCGAAGTATTGCTCGTCGAAATTAATCTGACTGAGGACTTTGCCGCTCTGGAGATCCACGGTGCGGAAGGAGGATTCTCCCCACTGGCCTGTGCTCTCATACAGTTTTCCGTCATTGAAGAACAGGCCCTGCGTATATGCGTGCGGGTCGTGATCGTACTCCTTCACGACTTCGATCTTGTATTCCTTGACCTTGGCCTCACAGCCGCAACAGAGGACTGCAGCGAAAAAAATGATAAAAAAACGCTTCATACCTGTACAAAGTTAGCAAAAACCTGATTATATTAGAATCCCGTTATGAATACAAAGTATATCTTCGTTACGGGCGGAGTGGCCAGTTCTCTCGGCAAGGGCATCATTGCAGCCTCACTCGCGAAACTTCTCCAGGCAAGGGGCCTGCGAGTCACCATCCAGAAGTTCGACCCCTACATAAACATCGATCCCGGGACGCTCAATCCCTATGAGCACGGCGAATGCTATGTGACCGAGGACGGCGCGGAGACGGACCTCGACCTCGGCCATTACGAACGTTTCCTGGGCGTGCATACGTCCAAGGCGAACAACGTGACCACCGGCAAGATATACAATACCGTCATCACCAAGGAACGCGAAGGCGCCTATCTGGGCAAGACCGTGCAGATAGTGCCGCACATTACCGACGAAATCAAGCGCAGGATGCTCCTGCTGGGCGGTACCGGCGAATACGACATCATCATCACGGAGATCGGCGGCACCGTGGGCGACATGGAATCCCAGCCCTTCGTGGAGGCTGTCAGGCAGTTGCAGTGGGAACTGCCCGAAGAGGACCTTATGTCCATACACCTGACCCTCGTTCCCTATCTCAGCGCCGCCGGAGAACTCAAGACAAAACCCACCCAGCACTCCGTGCAGATGCTACAGCAGAGCGGCGTCATGCCCGACGTGATAGTATGCCGCACGGAGCATCCCCTCTCCCCCGAAATCAGGAAAAAGGTGGCGCAGTTCTGCAATGTCAAGCCCGGACACGTGATAGAGAGCATGGACGCCTGGAGCATCTACCAGGTGCCGCTCAACATGCACGCTGAGCATCTGGACGAACTGGTCGTAAGGCATCTGGACATCGAGAATTTCAATGCGCCGGACCTCTCCGGATGGGAGGATTTCCTCGAACGGCTCAGGAATCCGAAACACGAGGTGAAGATAGCCCTTGTGGGCAAATACGTCGAATTGCAGGATGCCTACAAGTCCATCTCGGAAGCCTTCCTGCACGCCGGCGCCGCCAACCTTTGCAAGGTGAAGGTCGTGCGGGTGCAGAGCGACTATCTGGACGAAGGCAACGTGGAGGAGAAAATCGGAGGGATGGACGGGATCCTGGTCGCTCCGGGCTTCGGCTCCAGGGGCTTGGAAGGCAAGGTTACGGCCATCAGGTATGCTAGGGAACACGGCATCCCGTTCTTCGGGATATGCCTCGGGATGCAGATGTGCGTCGTGGAATTCGCAAGGGACGTGCTTGGCTACAAGGACGCAGCAAGCACGGAAGTGGATCCGACCAGCACCCATCCCGTCATCGACATGATGGAAGACCAGAAGAAAACGACCGTCAAAGGCGGTACGATGAGGCTGGGCGCTTATGAGTGCGAGCTAAAGCCCGGAACCCTCGCCCACAGTATCTACGGAAAGGACATCATTGCCGAGAGGCACCGCCACCGCTATGAATTCAACGGGGATTATCTGGAAGAGTTCGAAAAAGCCGGGATGGTAGCATCCGGACGCAACCCGCAGACCGGCCTGGTGGAGATAGTCGAGCTGCCTTCACATCCCTTCTTCATCGGCACCCAGTTCCATCCCGAGTACAAGAGCACCCCGGAAAAACCGCAGCCCATCTTCACTGCCTTCATCGCAGCGGCGATGGAGTACTCCGGAAAAAGAAAAACCGGAGCACGCTCAGTGCCCCGGTAAGGGAAAAGGTGGAACCGTAAGCCGGTTTCTGTTTTAGCCTGTCATTTATCTTCGCAACCTACCCCCTGGCATCGGGCGGGCAGCCCTCATTTGCCAGTATATTTGGTTTTGCAGGTCCCGGTGCCGTACCCGCACGACATCGCTGCCGTGCGTCGTGAGCCCTTGCCTCGCGTTTTCACCCTTACCGGCCGGAGCCGGCGGTCATTTTCTGTTACGGCTGGCGTAAAGTTACCCCCACCTGCGCTTTCCGCAGCGGGATGCCCTATCCTGTCCGGACTTTCCTCAGCATTTCTGCCGCGACAGACCGTCCCACCTTGTATTGTGGCGCAAAGATAGCAATTATCGGACAATTTCAGCCGTCAAGTCGTATTCTCCGGCAGAAATGATGCGGACCGTGATGAAATTGCCGACCAGATGCGGCGCATCCTCAGGTGCGGGGACAAGTATCTCCCCGTCCACTTCCGGGCTCTCGTAGCGGCTGCGGCATACGAGCATGCCGTCCACGACGTCGTCCACCATCACTTTCTCCACGCTGCCGACCCTGGCCTCGTTGCACTCGAGGGAAATCTCGCGCTGGAGGGTCATGAGCCTGTCCAGGCGGGAATCCTTGACTTCCTGCGGCACGTCGTCCGCGAAGTACCGGGCGTCGTAGGTGCCTTCTTCCTCGGAATATGTGAAGGCGCCGAGGCGCTCGAAGCGGGCCTGTCGGACGAATTCCAGGAGTTCCCCGAATTCTTCCTCCCCTTCTCCGGGGTGGCCGACTATCATCGTGGTCCGAAGCGCCACGCCGGGCACTTTCTCGCGCAGGGTGCGGATCAGTTTCCTGGTCCAGGCGCCGTCCACATTGCGATGCATCATGTCCAGGACCTTGTCCGAGATATGCTGCAGGGGGATGTCCAGATAGGGGCAGACCTTGGGATTGTGAGCCATCTGGGCGAGCACGTCCTCCGGGAAATCAGCCGGATAGGAATAATGTATCCTTATCCATTCTATGCCCTCCACCGCGGAGAGTTTTTCAATCAGTTCCGCGAGGGCACGGCGGTGATAAAGGTCCAGGCCGTAGAATGTCGTATCCTGCGCGATCAGGATGAGTTCCTTGACTCCTCTGGATGCAAGCTCGCTTGCCTCCGCCACCAGATCTTCCATCGGGACGGACTTGTGGGCGCCGCGTATGAACGGGATCGCGCAATAGGAGCAGCGGCGGTCGCAACCCTCGGAGATCTTGAGGTATTCATAGCCCTTGGCGCCACCGGTCCGGAAACGGCTGGTGGTATGGAAAGGCTCGGCGCCGAGATATCTCACCACTGGGGCGAAATCGCGGGCCCCGAACCAGGCATCCACCTCGGGGATCTCGGCAGGGAGTTCCCTGGGATAGCGCTGGCTCAGGCAGCCGAATACGACGAGACGGCCGCATTCTCCCCTTTTCTTGGCCTCCACGGCCTCGAGGATGGTTGCGACCGACTCTTCCTTGGCATCACCTATGAAGCCGCAGGTGTTGATGAGGAGATAGTCGGAATAACCGGAATCGACGACCTCATACCTGTCGGCAGGCAGCTGCGACAGGATATGCTCGGTGTCGACGGTATTCTTGGAGCATCCGAGAGTTATTACCCTTACGGAAGGCATTATTCTCCGGCGGCGGCTTTTGCCTCGGCCTCCCTCTCCTCGTCGGTCACGAATTCGAGGGACGCATATTTCGCAAGCTCATTGTACCAGTCCACGACCTTCTTCATGTGCGAGACATAGAAACGGTCGGAATCGTAGTTGGGAATGGCCTTGGAGAAGAGTTTCTCGATCTCGGCTGCGGGAGCCTTGGAGGAAGGGGCCTCAGCCTCTCCCAGGACGGCTTTCATGGCAGTGAAAACCTCGGCGAGGCGCATTTCGCCCTCGGAAGTGTAGATGGCGATGTCGGCAAGGGAGGAGATGCGGCTGGTTCCGCTGAAGACGGTGCGCTTCTTGTCGGAAAGGCTCTCTGCGATGGCGCCGTTGCGGGCCTGGGCTACGAATTCATAAAGGCCGTGCGTACCTGACACGGTGAGGATTTTTGCAAGATCTGTTTTCATTGTCGAATTGATGAATTTATCCACTTCTTCATGAAGTGCTTCTATTGTAGAATTGTTTTCGATGATGTAATCCGCCCTGGAGGCATCGATGTTCTGCAGGGCGGCGCGCTCGGCGTATGCAGGATTGCGGAGCGCCCTTGTGCCTGGTTCGGAGACCACCAGCAGCACGGCATCGTAGAGACCGTCGAAGATCGGGTAATCAAGCGCGTTAGCGGATTCTATGAACGCGAACCTGGCGCCTAGTCCGGATTTCCAAGCGGATATGTCGTCCCGGACGAGTGGATAGACAATCTCTTCCAGCCTGGACTTTTTCGCCGGGTCCGAGAAGATTACGCGCAGTTCCGAAAAAGGGACTCCAAGCTCCGTCTCGAGCCTTGCCTTGAGGCCGGGGACAGAATCGTACAGCGCCTTGGTCCGGCTGTCGCAGTCGTACACGGGATAGCCCTTGGAAGAAAGGTATCCGCATACTTCGCTCTTGCCCGAAGCGATCCCGCCGGTGACGAGGACAGTTGTCATTGCTGGAGGATGCAGTCTACGACCTCGTGGTCGGTCCTGTAATCGATCACACCCGCCGGAATGCCGGAACACCTGATCATGCAGCGGCCGCCGATGGACGAGGTGAAATCGGAGTAATCCACATAAAACTCCACGATGTCCACGGGATTCGCCTCCACGGGGAAAACGCAGCGGAACACGGCCTCCACGGTGGAGGGCAGGACCGTGAGTTCAACTCCTGCCGGGGCCCCGTGGACATTGACATTGAAACGGGAGGAGAGTTCCACGAAACGGCTGGTGGAGAGGCTGTAGGCCACTTCCGTAGCGGAAAGCCTCACTCCGCCGGGTGCGTCGAGCTTGACCTTGCCGTGGGCGCCGCTCTTCCCGAGGTCGCGGAGGTTGATGGAACGGGTAAGCACCTTGTCTATGCCCGCGATCCTGCCGGGCTCGCCGTAGACGCCAACCGAATCGGGAAGGAGGGTCATCGGTCCGGCGGCCATGTACTGCGGCTTATATGAAACGCTCAGCACGGGGACGACGGGTACCTTACGGAAACTGACCTTCTCGAAGCGGACGGAAATGCCTTCCGAGGCGAACGACTCTATGCTGACCCCGTCTCCGAAGATGCGGGAGCCATATTTATAGAGATTGGCCGAAGGGATGCGGTAGGTGTCGCCGGAAACGAATTCGAAGTCCGCTGGATCGATCTCGATCTCCACGGGCTTGCTCCTGCTGCCGAGTCCTATGTGCCTGAAGCCGGACGTGACGCAGCGGGCCGTGACCACCACGTCGTCTGCGGCGTTCACGGACCTGCCTTCTATCGAACTGCGTACCTGGAGCGTGACGCTCTCCGTCTCGGGATAATCCTGGGTCAGATTGTGCACGAGCCAGATGCTGGCGGACAGAATGACGCACAGCAGCAGTTTCGACCAGCTCCTGTCCATTGCGGGACTCTAGTTCTTCTTGTACTTGTCTTCTCCGGAAGACTGGTTGGGCTTCTTCTCCTCGGCTGCCGCAGGTGCGGAAGAATTGGCGGAAGGAGCCGAAGTCTCGGTGAAGTCCCTCTGGATGGAGGACTTGTCCACGCGGAGCTTGGTCTCGCCGTCAACCTTGAGGAGGACGGTGCGCTCTTCGGGCTTCGGGGTCTCGGCGAGGGTTCCGTAGATACCGCCGGCGGTGACCACCTTGTCGCCCTTCTTGAGCTCGCTGCGGAACTTCTCGAGTTCCTTCTGCTGCTTGCGCTGAGGGCGGATCATGAAGAAATACATGATAGCGAAGATCGCGATCATCATGAGCCAGAAGCTCATGGAACTTGCACCGCCCTGCTGGGCGCCTGCTGCGGGTGCAGCCTGGAGTAAAGTGAAAAGGATGTTCATTGCTATTCGTTTTTATCAATCAATCTGTCAAGCAAACCGTTCACGAACGCGCGGCTCTCGGGAGTGCTGTAGTACTTCGAGATCTCCACATATTCGTTGATGATGATACGGTGCGGGGTGAGCGGGAAAGCCTCGGCTTCGGCGAGTCCGCAGCCTATGAGGCAGAGGTCGGTGACGCAGATGCGGGACTTGTCCCACTTGGGTGTCCTTTCCGCGACCTGGGCGCAGTAGGAATCATAGTTGAGATAAGCCTTGCGCAGAAGTTTGACGACGAATTCCTTGTCGTTCTCCCTGCCTTCGTTGCCGGGCATCTCGCTCTGGAAGAGCGGCGGGAGCGACCAGCGTTTGCCCTCCTTGAGTTCGCCCAGGGTCCTGCAGCAGCAGATGAGGACATACGGGAGGTCGTCGGTCCAGAATATGTTCAGGTCCTCCAGTATCGTCCAGAGGGCATCGTTGTCCTCGAATTCCTTCTCGAAGGTGCGGATCCACAGGGAGGCGTCTTCGGCAAGGGAGCTTTCGCCGGACTCCATATATTTGCGGAAATACTCGCGTCCGCGGATCTTGTCGTAGAGGTTGCGGAGCAGGACGTCGTACTGGTCCCAGGAGAACTTCTTCTTGGCGATGAGCTTGGTGAAATCCGGATTCTCCGCAAGCAGAGGAGTGACCGAGTTCGATATGAACTTGAGGTTGGGATTGAGTTCTTCTTCGGTGGGATTGAACTTTGTCTTGGCTGCCTCCATACGCTCACGGGCCTCGTCGGTGAGGGCGCAGATGACGGAGAGCATGAAGAGATAGAGGTCTCTCGTGGCCTCGCAAGAATGTTCCAGAAGCGCCTCGGCCTCCTTGAGGCTCATGGCCGGGTTTTCCGCGTATGCGTACAGGGCCTTGAAAGCCTTGATACGCAGGATTCTTCTGTTGAGCATGATTTCAAACAAATAATTTGTGCAAAGATAAGGAATCAATCCAATAAAAATTATATTTTTGCATAACATAATTGCACTAAAAAACATCACCATGTACAGAGAGGATTTCGATTCCGCGGGATATCAGGAGCGTACAGCAGAAGATGTCTATTCAAAACCGGTCCGTGCCGGCAAGCGCACCTATTTCTTCGACGTGAAGACCACACGGGGCCAGAACGACTACTATCTGACCATCACGGAGAGCAAGCGCCGCACCAACCAGGACGGCAGCTATGCATACGACAAGCACAAGATATTCCTCTACAAGGAAGACTTCGAGAAGTTCGCAGCAGGGCTTAACGAGGTCGTGGAGTATATCAAGAACAACTGTTTCAACGGGGAGATCCCGGTTCGCGAGAGATCTGAGGACATAGAATTCGAGGATCTCTGATGAGTGCCATTCTTCTCAGGAACATCACCGTCGACGACTCTCCCAGGGACATTCTCATCACCGGCAACAGGATCTCCAGGATAGAGCCTGCAGGCTCCTGCGCCGCCTGGGAACTTGCCGGGAACGTGGAGATAATGGATTGCACCGGAAAGGTGGCCATTCCCGGTTTCGTCAACATGCACACGCATTCCGCGATGTCGCTGATGCGCGGCATCGGGGAGGACATGCTTTTCCACGACTGGCTTGCCAAGATCTGGGCAATTGAGGAGCACATCGACGACGAATACGTCTACTGGGCGACCAAGGTGGCCTGTCTGGAGATGATACGCACCGGCACCACCACCTTCAACGACCAGTACTGGTTCTTCAAGGATTCGATGCGCGCCGCCCGGGAGATGGGCATACGCATCGCCACGGGTTACGACGTCCTGGACAAGGGCGATCCGGCCGAAGCCGAAAGGCAGAAGGAGCAGTGCGTACGCGTGTCGGAAGAATTCAAGAGCCAGAGCGACGAGGGCTTCATCTACGGCCTCGCCTTCCACGCAGTCTACTCCGTCAGCGAGCCCATGATCGTATGGATCAACGACTTCGCCCGCAAGAACAAGCTCCGCCTCCACATCCATCTTTGCGAAACCCAGAAGGAAGTGGAAGACTGCAAGGCTGCCCACGGAGGCCTGACGCCGGTAGAATACCTCGACCGTCTGGGAGTGCTCTCCCCCAACCTGCTGGCAGCCCATACCCTATGGCTGAGCGAGAACGACATACGGCTGCTGGCCGACCACGGCGTGCATTGCGTCCACAACATCAATTCCAACGCGAAACTCTCCTCCGGCTACAAGTTCCTCTACAATGAGATGAGAGACGCCGGCATCAACATCTGCATCGGGACCGACGGCTGCGCATCCTCCAACAACCTCGACATACTCGAGGCGATGAAGACGTCCGCCATCTTCCAGAAAGCATGGAGGCACGACCCGTCAGCGCTTCCGCTCGGCGAACTGCTGAACATGGCAACGGTCAACGGTGCGAAGGCCCTCGGAATCGACTCCGGACGCATTGCGGAAGGTGCCGTCGCCGACATCAACATCATCGACACTGACAATTCGTTCTTCCTTTCCCCCGGCCCGTTCCTCGCGAACCTCGTCTATTCGTCGCATTCGGACTGCATAGATTCAGTGATCTGCAACGGCCGCTTCGTGATGCGCCACAGGGAGATTCCCGGCGAGCACGAAATCATCGCCGAAGCGAGGAAGGTGATATCCAAGCTTACATCATTTTAAAACCAGATAACAATGGACCAGAGAAGCGTAAAGATCCATACTGCAGCGGATTATATCGCAAAGAGAATAGAAGGCCGCAAGCCCGTCGCGGGCATCGTGCTCGGCAGCGGTCTCGGCAAGCTTGCCGACAACATCGAGGATAAAATCATAATCCCGTACAAGGACATCCCGGAATTCCCGCAGTCCACCGCAGTGGGGCACAAAGGCAATTTCATCTGCGGCACCCTCGGCGGAAAGACCGTCCTGGCCATGCAGGGACGTTTCCATTATTATGAAGGGTATTCGATGGACCTGGTCACGATAAGCATCAGGGTGATGAAACTCCTCGGCGTGGAGTACCTGTTCGTCTCCAACGCCGCAGGCGCCTGCAACCCGACCTACAAGGTTGGAGACCTCGTGATCATCATGGACCACATCAGCCTCCTTCCCAACCCGCTCATCGGACCGAATCTCGACGAATTCGGCCCCAGGTTCCTGGACATGACCTGCGCGTATGACCTCGAACTCATAGAAAAAGCCGAGCGCATCGCTTTCGAGCTGGAACTCAAGGTCCAAAAGGGCGTCTATTTCGGCAGCACGGGTCCTACCTACGAAACCCCGGCCGAAGTACGCTTCTACCACAGGGCAGGCGCCGACCTCGTGGGAATGTCCACCATACCTGAGGTCATCGTCGCAAGGCATTGCGGCATGAGGGTCTTCGGAATGTCGGTGGCCACCAACCTTTCGAACATCATCAACGAGGAGACCAACATCAACGACGGCGAGGACGTCGTGAGACAGGCCAACCTCGCGGCGGACAGGATGTGCCGCATCTTCGGAAGGCTGATCGAAGGCATCGAGGCATAAAAGAAAGACCGGTCCTGAGGGCCGGTCTTTCCATATAAATCAGGAAGATTACTTCTTTTCCCGCGGAGCAAACCAGGCGGCGCGGGTTGCATACCAGTCCTTGTCGCACCAGAGGCCGTGGCCCAGAAGCGGGCCGCAGTAGTACTCCTTGGGTGCGGGGACCAGGTTGTAGGCTGCGAAATTGGTATGCGGCGGGCAGGTGCCGTCCTGCAGGCCGAACGCCATAAGCATCGGGCACTCGATCCTGTCGGCGAAGTTCTTGATGTCAAAATAGGACAGCATCGTCATCAGTTCATCCCTGGAGATGCCCTTCTTGTCGCATTCCTCGAACACTTCCCACATGGGCCACCTCACGATGCGCCAATAATCTGGATAGTCGGCAAGGAACGGCACGGAAGGCGCGCAGGCCTTGATCCTGTGGTCCAGGCTCACGCTGATGAAGGTGAACGCACCGCCCTGGCTCTCCCCTCTCGCGAAGAGATAGTCCGGGTCCACGCAATCCAGGCTGGAAACGAAATCTATGGCCCTGACCACGTCGCAGAACGCGCCGCGGTAGTAGAATTCCTCCTTGGACTCGAGACCGCGGTCTATCCAGCGGTAGTGCCCCTTGCGCTTGAAGATGCCCTGGTCGCGTACGCTGAGCAGGAACTCGACCGTCTGGGGCGCGGCGGAAGGCTCGTACCAGATGATATTGGCGCCATAGCCGAGATAATCGATGTAGGTCGTATACTTGCCAGGCTTGTTGGGCTTGCAGAGAATGCCTCCTACGGTCTCGCCTCCGAACGACTTGAACTTCACGATGTAGGTGCTGCGCAGGCTGTCGGAATGCTCGGGATCAAGGGTGTATTCCGCATCGATGGGGACCTTCGCAAGCTCAGCGAGGGTGGCGTTCCAGAATTCATCGAAGTCCGGCTGCTTGTCCTGGGGGGAGACGATCTCCTCGGGCCTGACACCGATGTTGAACACGCGCTGCGGCTTGAAAGAGGCCTCGGCGCCCTGGACGGAAAGATTGACCTGATAGAATCCCGGGGCGAGTTTGCCCATATTGAGGGTGAGGCTGCGGGAGCCCTTCCTCAGCCTGACGTCGCGGGTGACGGTCAGGACGGTGTCCCTGTCCTTGCTCATCAGGCTGGTGTCCGTGACAAGGTCCAGAGAAAGGACGAGCCTGCCCCCGGAAGTCTCCGAAGACAGGTTCACGTCCAATTTGCAGGCTCCCTTGCCGGTATAGACCCAGTCGTGCTCGACGGGAACGTCGACATCGACCTTGAAGGTCTGTACGGACGGCCCTATGCTGAGAAGGGCCGCCAGCAGAAGAGCGGTCATCATCAGTTACCGGCTACGACGATAAGGGCAAGTCCGGCGATGAAGAGGCAGAACATTGCGGCCAGGAGGCCGTAGACCTGCTTGCCGGAGCCCTTGAATTCCTTCCAGATGAACACTCCCCAGAGGGCGGCTACCATAGGTGCACCCTGTCCGAGGGCATAGGAGATGGCGGCGCCGGCCTTCTCGGCGGAAATGTAGCTGAGGGCAGTACCGAGGCACCAGATCGCACCTCCGAGCATGCCCACGAGATGGGTCTTGAAGTTGCCGGAGAAATATTCCTTATAAGTTACAGGCTCGCCGACGAAGGGCTTCTTCATCACGATGGTGTTGAAGACCAGGTTGCTGACCACGACTGCGAAGGTGAAGATCACGATAGCGGTGTAGGGAGTGACCTTTCCGGCGGCGGGAGCGGCGAAATTGGTAAGGTCCATGGCCCTCATCACGAATGAGGAGAAGAAGGACATCACGACGCCGGCCACGAGCGCCAGGATGATGCCCTTGCGCTGGACGGATTTGTCGATCTCAGAATTGCCGGCCTTCTTGCTGGACGCGACGCCGTTGCAGACGATGGCGGCAACCACGAGGGCCACGCCGATGGCGAGAAGCACGACATTGCCGGTATGGCCGCCCTGCTGGAGAGCCACCCTGTAGTTGTTGATCACGCCGAGCACGAGTGCCAGACCCACTCCGAGCGGGAATGCCACGGACAGTCCTGCGAGGGAGGTGGATGCGGAAAGCAGGATGTTGGAGGCGTTGAAGATTACGCCGCCGAGGATGATCCACCAGATGCTGCTGGAAGAAGCCTGGCAGAGGTCCTGAAGGAAGGGACGGCCCTCGGAGCCGATGCTTCCGAGCGTGAAGGCAAGGAGAAGTGCGAACAGGAAGGTTCCGATCGCATAGTCCCAGTAGAACAATTCATACCTCCATGTCTTGGCAGCGAGTTTCTGGGTGTTTCCCCAGGAACCCCAGCAGAGCATGATAACGAAGCAAAGCACTACGGCAAGTGCATAACTGTTTACGATGAACATAGGTGCTGGTATTTAGTTAAACGATTGACTACTTGGCGATTGCAACGCTGCGGGTCTCGCGGATGACGGTAATCTTCACCTGTCCCGGATAGGTCATCTCGTCCTGGATGCGCTGAGCGATGTCCACGGAGAGGCGTGCAGCCTGCTCGTCGCTGACTTCCTCCGCACCGACGATGACACGGAGCTCGCGGCCGGCCTGGATGGCGTAGGACTTGGTGACGCCGGGATAGGAGGCGGCGAGGTCTTCCATTCCCTTGAGGCGCTTGATGTAGCTTTCGATGACTTCCCTGCGGGCTCCCGGACGGGCACCGGAGATGGCGTCCGCGACGAGGACGATGGGCGAGATGATGCTGGTCATCTCCATCTCCTCGTGGTGGGAACCGATGGCGTTGACGATCTCGGGACGCTCCTTGTACTGCTCGGCAAGCTTGGCACCGAGAAGTGCGTGGGGCAGTTCCTCGTCGCTGACGCAGACCTTGCCTATATCGTGGAGGAGGCCGGCGCGCTTGGCAGCCTTCGGATTGAGTCCGAGCTCGGCAGCCATTATGGCGCTGATGTTGGCCACTTCACGGGAGTGCTGGAGAAGGTTCTGGCCGTAGGAGCTGCGGTATTTCATGCGGCCGATGAGCTTCACGAGCTCGATGTTGAGTCCGTGGATGCCGAGGTCTATGCAGGTGCGCTTGCCGGTCTCCAAGATCTCGTCCTCGAGCTGCT
This sequence comes from uncultured Bacteroidia bacterium, assembly GCA_902787295.1. Lineage (GTDB taxonomy): Bacteria > Bacteroidota > Bacteroidia > Bacteroidales > UBA932 > Cryptobacteroides. The sequence continues at coordinate 2,225 of CADAFW010000018.1, read as the reverse complement.
TGCTGACCTTCGCGACCACTTCTTCGATGCGGGCCGGATGGATGCGGCCGTCGATCACGAGCTGATGCAGTGAAAGGCGGGCGACCTCGCGGCGGACGGGATCGAATGCGGAAAGGAGGATGGCATCGGGAGTGTCGTCCACGACGATCTCAACTCCGGTAGCAGCCTCGAGCGCGCGGATGTTGCGGCCTTCACGGCCGATGATGCGGCCCTTGATCTCATCGCTGTCGATGGGGAAAGTGGTGACGGCGTTCTCGATGGCAGTCTCGGTGGCGGTGCGCTGTATCGTGTTGATGACGATCCTCTTGGCTTCCTTCGCGGCATTGAGGCGCGCCTCGTCCATGGTGTCGTTGATATAGGCCTGGGCTTCGGTACGGGCCTCTGCCTTCAGGTTCTCCACGAGGGCTTTCTTGGCCTCCTCGGCGGTCATCCCGGCCACAGATTCGAGTTCCTTGTTGACCTGGGCGGTAAGGCGCTCGCATTCCTCCATCTTGGCGTCGAGCTTGTTCTTGAGGGCATTGACCTGACCCTTCTGGGAATCGAGGTCGTGCTGCTTGCGGCCGAGTTCGCTGGCCTGCTCCCTGAGCTGGCCTTCGCGGCTCTTGATGTTGTTCTCGCGTTCGCGGAGCTCATTGTTCGTCTCCCTGACCTTCTGGTCGTGCTCTTCCTTGAGCTGGAGGAACTTCTCCTTCGCCTGGAGGATCTTCTGCTGCTTGATGTTCTCGGCTTCAAGCTGGGCTTTCTCGATGATCGCATCGGCGCGGCCGCGTGCGGTAGCTCTAGTGACCGCTATGTAGATTGCCAGGGCGACTGCTGCGCCGCCCAGGGCTGCCAATACATAAAAAAGAATCATAGCTTTGTTGTGTATATATAATAAAAATATCTGCAACTGTTTGTGTCGCAGATACTTGTAAGACAAAAAAGCCGTCAGCCGATATTCAGAAAATCTGTATTGCAAGATTTGGGCTCCGTCCAGTATCGGGCTTCCCGTCAAGCGGGCCTGCCTTCCTCTGTCCGAGTTGACCCGGTTCCGAAGAACTTGTTGATTTCAGAAGCTGGGCCTGACGGCTAAGTCTATTCTTTCCCTTTCAGATAGGCTTCGGTATCAGCACACAGGGCCGTGACCTCTTCCTTGACTTCCGCCAGCCTGCGCTGTGCGGTGATCTTGGCCACGGTCTCATTCAATGTCACAAATGCAAGCTTGTCCACAAGGGGCTTGTCCGGGAACCGGGCATCATATTTCCCGAGCATGGCATTGATTTCCTCCGCGGCAAGACGGATGAACTGCTCCATCTCAGGCGTGTTTGCCATGAGTGGATACTCAGTGCCTGCAATCTTGATTTTGATGCTCTGGGCCATCAGCTCTCCTTTTCAAGAAGCTTTATACATTTGTCAATCTCGCGTACAAGCTTGTCGATCCTTTCCTTCGCCAGCACGGTGTCACCCGCGCCGCTGAAGGCGAACGAAAGCTTCAGATTGTCTATCTGTCCGTTCAATTCAGTAATCTGCGCCTGGTAGGATCTGACTGTTTCCTCACTCTGCGCGAGCTGTCCGGCAAGGGCGTCGGCCCTCTGCTTCTCCTTCTCGTACAGGGAGATCAACCTTTCGACATTGGTCTTGATGTCTTCAAGCATGGAATCAGCCAAATTTACTCAACTACAAATATAGCAATTTATTCCGTAATTCCTTTATAGGTCCTGCAAACTTTGGCATAACTTTTCAGGTCGCCGATGTCGTACCTGCTGCCCGGCATGGCCATGGCATGCACCGGCACCTGCTTGGACAGCCAGGCGATGAAGGAACCGGGAGCGTCCGTGCCGCAGCCGGCAAGTATTCCCTGCCTCACGAGCCTTGCATCGGAGCGGGTATAGTAGTAGAAGGGCGGGCAGCACCAGTGGGAACGGGGTTGCTCGGGCTTCTCCTCCATCGAGAGTATCCTGTCGTGCGGATCGACCTCCACCACGCCGCATTTGTGCAGGCGGGCCTCATCGTGTTCAAAATAGCGCATTATGCAGGAAGTGCGTATTCCGAGCGAATAGTCAATGAATTGTTTCAAGCTGAAATCCAGCACGTTATCCCCCGCCAGCACAAGCATGTCATCATCTATGCTGAGCTTGTCGATGGCAAACTGGATGTCCTTTACGGCGCCCAGTCTGGTCTCGTTGGAGGAAGTGCCGTCGTCAACGACGCTGATGGGCACGCCGCAGTCCCTGCCGGCCGCCCAC
>CADAFW010000017.1 GCA_902787295.1 uncultured Bacteroidia bacterium | reverse complement strand
CATTCCTTTCGTCGCCGGAGGGACGTGCAATTCTATCCCTTAAACAAGATTGTCCCAGCAAGTGGTATTTGATAGAAAAATTGCTATCTTTAAGGCAAGAGCTATCCTGTATGGAATAGCCCGATATCAGGTTCGGAAAAACGTAGATCAGGCGTGCAATTTGAAAAAGATTACAGCTCTCATTGAACGGGGGACGGATGGGAAGTATTCCGTCTATATTGCGACCCGGAGTTTCCCCTATGGGATAATCGGAACCGGGGATAGCGTAGGTGACGCCGTGGCCGACTGGAAATGCGGCTTGGAAGATATGAAGGCGGCGGTGGCGGAAGTCGGAGACACATTTCCGGAGATCCAGGTGGAATTCAAGTATGACATTCCTTCGTTCCTGCAGGAATATGCCTACGCATTCTCTCTTGCCGGACTGGAAAGGATCACCGGTGTGAACCAGAAGCAACTGGGCCATTATATCAGCGGTTTTCGCAAACCCTCCGCAAAGACCGTAAGAAAAATCGAATCCGGCATTCACGCATTCAGCGAGCAATTGTCCAGGGTCCGGTTCATCTGATCCCCGCCTTACATAATCAGGAGGAAGGCCCAGACCGGATAGACAACCACGACGGGCACCGGGGAGTTCCCCCTACCGCTCTACCACGTACAGGAACGTGTTCCGCGGGCGCTGGCCTGCGTGGTCGGGGATGCCGGATTCTTGGGGGGAGCCGTCCTTGCCCGGACCGTACATGTTGTCGGTGGGGTAGTTGACGACGTGGGTGATTGCGTCACCCTTCCCTCTCACGCACATCGTGGAGGAGCCGCCGCCGTCCAGGTTGAGGGCATACCTGGGATTGAAATTGGCCACAAGGAAATCGGTGAGCCCGGCCGCAGAGATGCCGCGCGAAAGCCCCGGGCGCCGGCCGTCCACCACGATGAAGAGCACGTGGTTGAAACCGGTCTTGGCTACGGCCGTACGCGGATGGGTCTCGGACGACTGGTGGTTGTAGGGATCTTCCGCGCTTTTGGGAAACTGCACCGGATGCAGCCTGCAGAAATCCTTGCCCACGGGCTCGTAGTCGTCTATGAGCATAGGGGCGCTCGTGATCAGGTTGGACTCGGACCTCGACCTTTCGAAATACAGGTTCCGCCATTTGTCAGCGCTCACGCCCTTCCCGGTGAACTCGATGCGCACGTCCCGGTCGTTATCCAGATACACCGCCGCCTCGCTCTTCCACTGAGGGATCTTGTAGCTGCCGTCGGGAATGAACATGTTCGATATATTCGCCTTGTCTTCGTTCTCGAAACGGATCCAGATGGATGCCGATTCGTAGCCGGCGTTGATGCAGGCGATTGCGTTCTTGCTCCTGAACATCTCGGATGCCGTGACCGGCGTGGAATAGAAGCCGAGTTTCACGGCGTAGGCGGGATTGTTGAGGTCGATATCTGTCACGAACACCCGCTGGCGGGCATTGCTGACCGGATCCAGGCCGTCGAAGGTATAATAGGTGATGCCTTCCGCCACGGTAGTCACCGTCCAGCCGTTTCCGGGCTTGGGATATACCGGCTCGCGGGCCGGTTCCTCGGGCTCGGCCACCGGATCCGGACCGGCAGTGACGACCTTGCTGCACGAGAGCGCCAGCAGGGGGACCAGTACGGACAACAGCAGTATTACCCTTCCTGACCTCACCCCCCCGCTACTCCGTCAGGTAGGCCGTGTTGGCGTTGATGGTGGCTCCCTGGAACACACCCAGCACGGCCTGTGAGCTGCTGCTTTCCGGCGAGAGGACGCGGCAGGTGCCGGCGGGCCTGGCCATATTGGAAAGAGTACCCTTGAGCAGGTTGCCCCGCACGTCGGCCCTGGTCTTGCCGCTGACGTCCGCAGCACGGCCGTTGAAGGCGTAGGTGCTGTTTGCGCTGCCCTTCACGAGCACGCCGGTGCCGGCGGGAATCACGGTGCCGGCGGGGATTTCCTTCAGCGCGGCATATCCGCAGGAGAGCCTGGTGACGGTGTAGGCGGTGGCTCCCGAAGGCACCAGCGCATCGTAACCCAGGTACAGGCTCGCCCAGCCGGTGCTGCCCGTGCGGAGGTTGTGGAGATTGTAGATCATCTCAAGGTCGTCGATGTACAGGCAGTCGGCATTGTTGCCGCCGCTGGAGCCGTCCTTGGCGTTTCCGCCGCCCGGATATGCGTTCGTGGCTATGTTGATGAGGATGTAGCTGGGGGTGGTGGAATAGTCATACACGAAAGGTATGGACAGGCGCCTCCAGCTGCCGCCCGTGCTGCCGATAGTCATATCGGTGGCCTCCCCGATGTGGTGGCTGCCGCCGGTGCAGTCGGATGCGTTGTAGCCGCTCTGGTAGTCGCAGTTGTCGTGCAGAATGGTCTCCACCTTCGCATACGGATGGCTGGCATCGGTGCCGTAGGGGATGAACTTGACCCATACCGCGAGCGAGTCAGGACGGCCGCTGAAGGCCATGTAGTGGGGATTGTTGCCCACGCCGGCGTTGGTGTTCCTGGCGGTCTTGTTGTAGTTGCCAGTTCCGGCGGCGCTGGTGCTGCCGGCTATCACCTGCCCGGTGGTGAGGTTGCCCTGCGCGACGGCATCGGCGATGACTGCACCCAGGAACTTGACCAATATCCTGCGCGCCCATATCTTGCAGGAGTAGTTTCCGGTGCTGCCGGGGCGTGTGTCGGTACTGCGGCCCACCTGGCGGTTGCCGCTGTCATATGCCTGTCCGGCCCACTTTCCGCTGGCGGTCTGGAAAGAATTCCAGTTGTTGGGGAGGTTGACGCCGTCTATGGTCCAGGTCTCGAAGCCGCCGTTGGTGACCTGCGGCTTGGAAGGCTGGCTGGCGGAACTGTAGGACTGCGACGAAGTGTTGCCGCCGAGGAGCGCCACCTTGCTGAACTTTAGGCCGGCAGGGACGGTGCCGAGGTCCTTGATGCGGCCGCCGGTCAGCGCGGAATTCAGGTCCTTGCTGATCAGCACCGCCTCGCCCGAAGCGTTGGTGAGAGTCATCTGCAGGCGCCTGCCGGTGGACGGGAGGATGCAGGCAAAGACATCGCCGCTGAGAGTTCCAGTGACGGTGAGGCGCTTGTCCGCATCCGACGGGGACGACGGTACGCTGACGGCCAGGCTGCTGCCGTTGACGGTGAAGCTGCCCGAGACCGCGACGTCGCCGAGGATCTCCAGCTTGCGGACGTTGAGGGACGAAGGGATGTTCATCTTAATGACGGACAGGAGGTTGCTGAACACCATCCCGCTGCCTTCGGAGCCGGCTTTCGCGGCCATTATGCCGTTGGCGATGGTGCCGTCCTGCTCTGCGGGTACGCTGAGGGTATATGTGCCCTGGCTTGCGCTGACCGCCGCGCTGTACGGATATACCGCGAACGCGAGCGTGCTGCCGTCGGGCTTGGTGCCGGTGAAGGTGGCGGTGCTGCCGCTGCCGGTGGTGGTGAATGCGGGGCACTTGACGCCGGCGGTGGTGAACACCGCTATCCGGTCGCCGGACTGCCATTTCGGGGAGGCTCCGCTTATGCTGACCTTGGTCTGGGGTGCGCTTCCGTCCGGGCCGGGGGCGATGCTGGCTTCTATGCTGGCGGGGACCATCGCGGGGGTCAATTCCGGAAGGCCCGTCTGGAGTGAATCTTTGGTGCAGGATGCGGCCAGTATCACCATCCCTGCGAGGAAGAGGATCTTTTTCATAGGCCGCTGAAGAAATTGCCCTCGTCGTCCACGGGATAGTCCTGGAGGGACGCGTCGCCGCTGCTGGTAGCGCAGATCACGACCGCGTAGTCCATGCTGAGGACGAGAGAGTCGGGGGTTACATACTCAGTTTTCATAAACGGCCGCAAATTTAGCAAAAACGCGGGGAAATGACTATCTTTAATGGAAACAAAACAATACCTGCAGTGATACTCAATCTCATTCTCAGCATCGTGGTCGGCGGAATGCTCGGCCACGCGGTGGATGCCGGATATGACGGCCGCCTCGCACAGTACATCAACAGTCCAGAAAGTTACGCAATCAAGCTGTTCTCGCCGGAAATGATAGCCCAGGGCAAGGGCGGATGGCAGGGCGAGCACGCCGGAAAGTGGATGTACGCCGCCGCAAAGGCCTACGAGCGCACGGGCGATCCCGCAGTCCTCGCAAGGCTCACGTCCGTGGCCGATTATCTCGTCTCCCGCCAGGAAGAGGACGGCTACCTCGGATGCTACCGCGAAGACAAGCGCTACTACCACCGCCCGTCGCCCGAAGCCATGACGGTGGACTGGGACACCTGGATCATGGCCTACCTCATCAAGGGCTTCACCGAGGCCAGCGTAGCCACAGGCAACCCGAAATATGCCGACTGCGCCCTCAGCATAGTCAAGTTCCTGCACTGGACCGTATTCGACCAGGGCATCAAGATAGCCCAGACGGGAATGCACAGCGGAATGGCCGGCTGCGGCATGCTCGACCCCCTCTGCGACCTCTACCTCCAGAGGCCGGAGAAAGAGGTAAAAGAGATGATAGACCGCTGCATCTTCGAGCTGGACGACACCCCCTGCCTGCAGCTCATCACCCTCGCCGGCAAGGACTATGACGTATCCCTGATCGGCAACGGCAAGATCTACGAGATGAACCGCTGCCTAACCGGCATGGCCAAGGCCTACCAGCTCTTCGGCGACGAGCGCCTGCTCAAGGCCTGCAAAAATGCGTGGGAGAGCATACGCGCCAACCACCTCACCACCCTCGGAGGCCCCTGGGGAGGCATCAACTACTGCTGGGAGATCTTCAACCGCGTCGCCGAATGGGCGCCCTACGAGTGCACCGAGACCTGCTCCGTGATGGAGTGGATGCACTTCACCTGGGAAATGCTGAAGATCACCGGCGACGGCAAGTACGCCTCCGAGATCGAGAAATCCTCCTACAACGCGCTGATGGCAGCCCGCGCCGAAGACGGCCTCCGCTGGGAATACTACGTCCGCACCAACGGCGAGATGACCCCCCGCGGCGACTGGGCCTGCTGCTGGAGCAGCGGAATGACTTCGCTGGAGGACATCCCCGTCTATATGTACGACACCCGCAAGGACGGCATCTACGTGAACATCATCTGCGAAAGCAGCTATGAAAGCGCCCTCCGCGGCAAGCAGGTCGCACTGCAGCAGGTGGCTGACTATGCCCGCACCGGAAAGGCCGAATTCGTGGTCTCAAAGGGCGGCGGCGCCTTCACCCTCGCGGTCCACAATCCCGGATGGGCTGCCTCCTGCAAGGCCTGCGTCAACGGAAAAGAAGTCAAGGCAAAGCTCCGCGACGGCTACCTCTGCATCAAGCGGGGCTGGAAGGACGGCGACCGCCTCACGCTCGAATTCCCCTTCGTGATCCGCACCGTGGAGAAGACCTGGGAATACCGCAACGCCGGCCCCAAGGAGCATAACTTCCCCAACTGGTACAACGGCTTCACCAAGCATTACGTAACCTTCGCCGCGGGTCCGCTGGTCTTCGCGACCGACCATGCCGACAGCTTCGAGAAACAGGATCCGCTCGGCCTCTCCCGCGCCGAAATCGACGCCGCCAGGCTAGTCCGCACAGCAGCTGAAAACAGCAACGGGGCCTGCGCCGTCATGGCCGCAACCCCCGAGCTTCACGTAGGCGGACTGGTCCTCAAGCCCATCGCCATGATGCCTCCGTTCGAAGACGGTCCCCAGTGGCGCGCGACCTGGTTCCAGATCAAATAATCCGATGAACTTATCTGCTCCGTCCCGGAGCAAAGTGATGCCCCGCGGCGGGACCGTTAACCATCATTTCAGGTCCCGATGCGGGGCATCGCTTTGCTAGGATAAAGCCCTTTCTTACTTCCTGGCGGCCTTCTTCTTGGCGGCAGCCATGGTGGAGTCGTACATAATCGGGGTACCGATCATGATGGACGCGTAGGTACCGATGAGGATACCGAGACAGAGGGCGACGGAGAGACCCCTGATGGACTCACCACCGAAGATTGCGATTGCAAGCATAGGGAGGAGGGTCGATACGGAGGTGTTGACCGTACGGGTGAGGGTCGCGTTGAGCGACTTGTTCACGGTGTCCTTGAAGTTGTCGTTCGGGTGGAGTCGGAGGTTCTCACGGATACGGTCGAAGATCACCACGTTGTCGTTGATCGCATAACCGATGATGGTCAGGATAGCAGCGATGAAGGTCTGGTCGACGTCGAGGTTGAACGGAAGGATTCCGCTGAAGAGTGAGAAGAAACCGATGATGATGATAGCGGTGTGGGCAAGGGATACGACGCCGCCGAGACCCCAGTTCCAGCCCCTGAACCTGATCGCGATGTATGCGAAGATCACGATGAGGGCGAGGATGATGGAGATGATTGCGTTACGCCTGATGTCGCTTGCGATGGATGCACCCACCTTGTCGGAAGAGATGATACCGTTGGGGTTCTCGGTCGTGTTGGTGAAGTCGGAGAGGGTCACCTCCTCGGTGTAGAATCCCTTGAGGGCGTCGTAGAGCATGTTCTCGATCTCGGCGTCCACATTGGTGCTTTCGTCCTTGTACTTGTAGGAAGTGGTGATCTTCATCTGGGCGTCGCTACCGAACTGCTTGACCTCCACGGAAGACTCGGGATCCGCTGCGGTGAAGACATCGGCGACGGCTCCGCGGACAGCCTCTGCGGTGACTGCCTGGTCGAAGCGTACGACATAGGTACGGCCGCCGGTGAAGTCGACGCCATAGGTGAAGCCCTTGAAGCACATGGATGCGATGGAGATGAGGATCAGTGCACCGGAGATGATGTAAGACCACCTGCGTCCGTCAAGGAAGTTGATATGGGTGTTCTTGAGGAAGTTCGCAGTGAGCTTGTTCTCGAAAGTGATGTTCTTGCCCTTCTTGATACGGTCCTCGAAGATGAGGCGGGTAACGAAGATGGAGGTAAGGAGCGAGGTGATGATACCGATGATGAGCGTGGTGGCGAAGCCCTTGATGGGGCCGGAGCCGAAGAAGAAGAGCACGAGACCGGTGAGGAGGGTGGTCACCTGGCCGTCGATGATGGCCGAATATGCATTCTGGTAACCGTCGTGCACTGCCTTTCCGAGGCCCTTGCCCGCCTTGAGTTCCTCCTTGATACGCTCATAGATGATCACGTTCGCATCCACTGCCATACCGAGCGTAAGGATGAGACCGGCGATACCCGGGAGGGTGAGGACGGCACCGAACGCTGCGAGGGTTCCGAAGAGGAGCACCACGTTGGTGAGGAGGGCTGCGTCAGCTGCAAGGCCTGCTCCCTGATAGAAGAAGACCATGTACAGAAGGACGAGCACGAATGCGATGAGGAAGGAGATGAGACCGCTCCTGATGGACTCGGCACCGAGGGAAGGTCCGACGACCTGCTCCTGGACGATGGTCGCAGGGGCGGGAAGCTTACCGGACTTGAGGACGTTGGTAAGGTCGGTAGCCTCATCCACGGTGAAGTTGCCGCTGATCTCGGAGTTGCCTCCGGTGATGGCGCCGTTCACCACGGGATATGAGTAAACGGTACCGTCGAGGACGATGGCGATTCGCTTGCCGATGTTGTCTGCGGTGAGCTTGGCCCAGGTGTTGGCACCTTCGGCGTTCATGCTCATGGAGACCTTCGGCTCGCCGCCGCGGCGGTCGTCATAGTTCACGCGGGCGTCGGTGACCACACCGCCGTCGAGAGGAGCCTTTCCGTCACGGGAAGAGACCTTGATGGCGATAAGCTCATAGACGTTCGCACCCTGGAAGAATTCCGAAGGCTTGACGCTCCACATGGGGCGGAACTCCACGGGGAAGAGGTTTGCCACCTGGGGATTTGCGAGCATCCTGTTGACTGCTGCGGTGTCGGCTGCAGTTGCATAACCGATGCAGGCGGTTCCACGGTTCTGGTTCGGGGAAAGGACTGCGAAGAGCGGATTGTTCTTCTTGTAAGCCTGACGGTCGGCCTGGTCGATGGTCTCAGCCTGGTTTGCGGCTGCGATCTCCTCGGCCACGACGTCGGACTCGGCCTTCACGGGCTCCTCTGCCTCAACTGCCTCGGCGGCAGGAGCTTCCTCGGCGGAAAGCTGGGCGAGGAGGGAGTTGGCCTCCAAGAGATAAGGATATATCTCGGCGCAGTCGAAGGTGGGCCAGAATTCGAGGGATGCGGTGCCCTGGAGGAGCTTACGCACACGCTCAGGCTCCTTCACGCCCGGGAGCTCGACGAGGATTCGTCCGCTGTTGCCGAGCTTCTGGATGGAAGGCTGGGTGACGCCGAAACGGTCGATACGGTTGCGGAGCACGTTGAAGGAGTTCGCGATTGCGGACTCGGCCTCCTCGTGGATGACCTTTACGACTTCTTCGTCGGTGGACTCGGGACGGATGCGGTCACGCATCTCGTAGGTTCCGAACACCTGTGCGAGCCTCTGGCCGCCGGACACTTCCTTCCAAGCCTCTGCGAAGAGGTTGATGAAGCCCTGCTGGGAACCGACGCTGCGCTCCTTCGCGAGAGCGAGGGCCTGTGCGAATTCCGGGCTCTGGTTATTTCCTGAAAGGGCCTTTACGAGGTCCTCGAGCTGCACCTGCAGCATGACGTTCATACCTCCCTTGAGGTCGAGGCCGAGGTTGAGGTCCTTAGCCTGTACGTCCTTGAAATTCATGCCGAAATAGACCTTCTCCGCAGAGATGGAGTCCACGTAACGGCGAGTCTCATTCTGGATGAGAGAATCGATGGAGACCTGGGACATTCCGGGATTCTGCGCCAGCACGGCGTCAGCGATAGCCTGTGCCTGCTTCTCTGCCTTGTTGTTCTGCATTCTGGTAACAACGGAGAAAGAGAGCTGCCAAACACAGGCGATCACAAGCAGGATCGTCACAAGTCTGATTGCACCTTTGCTTTGCATAATTATGGTTATTAAAAATTAAATTCCAAAAATAGTTCGCAAAGTTAGTATTTTTCTTTAAACAAAGAAATTAATAGGACTGAAAAAGGGCGACAAACGCCGCCCTTTCAATAGATTTGCCTCGATTTTACCGATTACTGTCTTTCAGCAGTCCCGTTATCTCGCTGTTGAGCTCCGAAGCCCCCGCGAGCACGTGTACGTCGAAGTGCAGGCGGAAGCGCCAGTGGTGGTGCGGGTCGGCGGGCTGGTTGACGCGCTCGTTCATGAAATCCTTGCGCCTGAGCTGCCCGTCGAGGGCCACCCAGTCCTGCAGGGGGAAGATCGCGAGCATGGACGCCGAATTGAGATGGTCCCAGAGGATGCGGCGCACCTGCCAGGGCTCCAGGTCCCCGTTTCCGGCCTCCTCGCTCTGCATGCGCAGGGTGGCCATGTCGTGGCTGGAGGTGGCGCATACGCTGAGGTACGGCCAGGGCCTGCCCTTGTCCATCTGCTGCATCTCCAGGCTCAGGATCTTCTCGTGGTCCATCACGCCGGGAACGCAGTCCGGGACCATTCCGAGGTCCTCACCGCAGGCGAGCATGCCGGTGGCTCCGAGGAGCTCCGGAAGCTTCTTCTCGGCGTTGCGCTGCCAGAAGGCGTCGTGGCGGTGATAGAAGAAATCCGTGTACAGGGCGTCGAAGCGCTCTTTCTGCCACCACTCGAGGGCTGAGGTGTCCGGGGTGATGAGCGGCTGGTACATTCCGGGGTTGCGGGGGTCTTCGTGGAAGAGCCCCTCGCGCGGCAGCTGCATGGCGTAGATCTCCTCCGCGCTGTACGGCAGGGCGGGATTGAAGTGGCCCATCAGGCCGCTCTTGCACTCCGCGGGAATCTCCCAGATACGGAAGAAGCCGAGGATGTGGTCTATGCGGAACGCGTCGAAGTAGCGGCTCATATAGCGCAGACGGGCTTTCCACCAGGCATAGTCGTCCTTCGCCATCTCCTCCCAGTTGTAGGTCGGGAAGCCCCAGTTCTGGCCCTCGGTGCTGAAGTAGTCCGGCGGGGCGCCGGTGCTGGAGTCCAGGTTGAAGAGCTCGGGATGCCAGTAGGCCTCGGCGCTGTCGGCGCTCACTCCGATGGGCAGGTCGCCCTTGAAGAATACGCCCTTGGCGCGTGCGTAGGCCACCTCCTCGCTGAACTGCCTGTCCAGGTGCCACTGCATCCAGCAGTAGTACTCCGGCTCCAGGCCGTCGCGCTTGGCGCAGAAGCGGGCATATTCGGAGAGCCACACGTCGGCGTTCTCCAGATAGAACTTCTGGTATGCGGCGGAGGCGAGGTCCTTAGCCCCGCGGGTCTCATAGGCCTTGCGGACGAGCGCCATCTTGGCCTTGAACACGCGCGGATAATCCAGTTCTGGCAGGGCGTTGAGCTCGGCCTGCTCCTTCTTGAAAGCCGCCGTCTGACGGATTCCGAGGTCCTGGAGATGGATGTAGAGCGGATGGAGAGCAAAGGTGGACACGGGGCTGTAGGGATAGGAATCGGCCCATTCTCCCTTGCGGGTGGTGTCGTTCACCGGAAGGAGCTGGATGATGCACTGTCCGGTGGCTGCGGCCCAGTCCACGAGCGGCCTGAGGTCGCGGAATTCACCTATGCCGAAGTCATCGGCGCTGCGCAGCGAGAACACCGGGACGGCGGTGCCGGCGCCGCGGAAACCGGGACGGTCGAAAATCGCGGCCTGGTGCTCGCGCGGGAAGGGGCAGCCCGGGATCGGGCAGTCGATCCACGCGTCGTCTATCACCACGTTCTTGCGGCGGCGGTCCACGGCGGTGCAATGGCGCTTCCACTCGGTGCGGCGGATGAGGCCGTCGTTCACGACCACGTAGCCGTAGTTTTTCAGGTCGTCGGCGTCGAGGCCGTCCACCGTCACGTGCCAGATCGCGCCCTCGCCCCACTCCATGGGGTATTTGGTGTCGCCTACGAGGAGGGTGAGGCTCTCGCCCCACGCGGTCCTGTATTCTATTCTGAATGTCGCTTTCATTTATTTCCTGAATTCAAGTATCAATGCAGATTTGGGTGCCACTTCCATCGTGGTGAGATCGCTCACGGCCTCCCCCGTGACCACGTCGAAGGCGTTGGAGGGGATATTGCAGGTGATCTCGGCATAGTCCTCCCACGGCACTATGGCCGCGGTGCCGCGGTTGTTGACGAACACGAATACGGCTTCGGTCGCGGTATAGCGGAAATAGGCGTAGGTGTTGGTGCGGGAGATGAAATGCATGGTCCTGCCGTGCTGCACCGCATCGGAGTTCTTGCGCCAGTTGAAGATGGTGCGGAAGTAGTCGTGGACGTCCTTGCTCACGGCGTCGGACTCCCAGTCCTCGGGGAACTCCACGCGAAGGCCGCCGTGGCCCTGGGAAAGGTCGCGGCTGCGGCAGAGGAGCTCGTCGCCGGCGAAGATCTGCGGGAAACCGCGGAGGGTGGCCATCATCGCCATCACCATCTTCACCTTGCGGGGATCGCCCTGCGCCACGTCACCTATGCGGGCGGTGTCGTGGTTGCCGGGGAATATCATGATGTTGTCCGTATCGTGGAGATAGACGTCGTTGGACATGCTGTCGTACACCTTTGTGATGCCCTCGTCCCAGTTCTCGAAGTCGGTGTTGATGCTCTGGCAGATGGCGCTGTGCAGGCAGAAGTCCATGATGGACGGGAGGTTGCTGTCGAAGCCGTCCGGGTTATGGTTGCCGGTCTGCCAGTAAGCCACCTGCGGCACGTTGACGGACCAGACCTCGCCCACGATGTTGAGGTTCGGGTACTCCGCGCGCACCGCCTTGCACCACTTGGACATGGGGACCTTCTCGTTGTAGGGATAGGTGTCCACGCGGAAACCGTCCAGGTCGGCCCATTCGGTCCACCACACGGCCCACTGCTGGAAGTACTTGAGAGTGTAGGGGTTGTCCAGGTTCATGTCCACCATCGCGCGGTCGAACCAGCCCTCCTCCATGTTCTTGCGGTCCTTCTGGGACACGTAGGGGTCGTTCTGCACCGAGAAGGAGCAGTTGGAGTGCGTGTATTCCGGCCACTGGTGCACCCAGTCGGCGAACGGAAGGTCGGCCATCCACCAGTGCTTGTCGCCGCAGTGGTTGGTCACCACGTCCATTATCATCTTGATACCGTGCGCGTGTGCGTCCGCGACCAGTTCGCGGTAATCCGCGTTGCTGCCGAAGCGGCTGTCGATGTTGTAGTAGTCCGTGCAGGCATAGCCGTGATAGCTTTCCCTGTCCACGTTGTCCTCGAGCAGCGGGGTGCACCAGATGGCGGTCATCCCGAGGTCGGCGATGTAGTCCAGGTGGTTGCGGATGCCGCGGATGTCGCCTCCGTGGCGGCCGAAGAACGCCTCATAATCAGCCTTTTCCGTGGTGTCACCGGTGTTGTCGTTGGACGGGTCACCGTTGGAGAAGCGGTCCGGCATGATGAGGTATATGGCGTCGGCGGTGGTGAAGCTGCCGCGCATCGCGGAACCCTTCCTCCTGGGCGCGATCTCATAGGGGACCTTGAAGCTCTCCCCCTCGCGGGAGAACACGAGCCAGGCCGTGCCGGTTTCGGCTCCCACGGCAAGGTCCACGAAGATGTAGTTCGGGCTTTCAGCCTGATGCGTTCCGGTGACCCTTACGCCTTCCAGGCCGGCCGCGCAGACTTCGTACGAGCCTATTCCTGGGCCCTGCACGAGCAGCTGGAGTCCGGTTTTCATGCCGGTCCACCAGCAGGGAGGCTCCACGCGGGAAATCTGTCCGGGACCCGCCTCGGCGATGCCTGCAAGATCTATTCTGGGCGAACAGGCGGCAAGTACCGCCAGCGCCGCCGCGGCTGCGATTATGCTTCTTTTCATAATTATTCGACGCTTACGTTGTAGTTCCAGGGGGCTGTGAGCTGCGCGCTCACGGTGACGCAGTTGTCGCCGAGGGTGCGCTTGAAGACTATGGTGCTGTCCGCGGTGGACACGAGCTCGTAGCCGCCGTCAGGACCGAGCGCCGGGTTGTCGTGGCGCAGGGATGTGAGATACTTGTAGAATTCGGTGAACTCGTTTTCGGTCCAGTCCGGGGTGATGTCCTTCTCGAAGAACTCGAACTGCTTGTTCCAACCCACTTCCTGGCCGGTGTAGATGAGCGGCTGGCCTCCCGGGAGGGTGAAGCAGAGGACCTCGAGGGCCTTCCAGGCATCGCCGAACTGCTGGAACTCGGTGCCGGTCCAGCTGTTCTCGTCGTGGTTGGTGATGAGGGTGAGATGGTTGCCCTTGGCGCCTATGTAGTCGCTCTGGATATGCCTTGCAAGGCTGTCGGCATCGGCTTTCTTGTTCACGATGTCCTGGAAGATATGGTAGAGCTTCCATCCGTACTGGCAGTCGAAACCGGCGTCATACATCCAGTCCACCTCGGCCTCGGCGAGCCAGTAGAGCGGCCTGCCGGCCTTCTCCCTGAGGCCCGCGATGGTGGGAGTCCAGAATTCGGCGGGGACCTGGAAGCCCACGTCGCAGCGGAAGCCGTCCACGCCCTTTGCCACCCAGTAGCCTATCATGTCGGCCATCTCGGCGCAGAGGTCCTTGTTGGCATAGTTGAGCTTGGCAATGTCGGTCCAGTCGTATTCCACGATGGTGTTGCCGAGGGAATCGCGGTAGTACCAGTCGGCCGGCTTTTCGGTGACCCAGGCCGCATCCGGGGACGTGTGGTTGGCCACGAGGTCCAGGATGACCTTGAGCCCGAGGCCGTGCGCCTTGTCCAGGAAGGCCTGGAAGTCCTCCATCGTTCCGAATTCGGGATTGACCTCTCGGTAGTCGCGGATGGCATAGTAGCTGCCGAGGCTGCCCTTGCGGCCCTTCTCTCCGATGGGATGGATGGGCATCAGCCACACTACGTCCACTCCGAGGTCCTTGAGGCGCGGGAGCTGCTCCGCGGCTGCGTTCAGGGTGCCTTCCGGGGTGTACTGGCGGACATTCATCTCATAGACGACGGAATTGCGCGTCCAGGCGCCGTCGTCGGTTTTCCCGCCCTTGCAGGACACTGCCGCAGCAATTGTGGCGAGCGCTGCGAGGATAATGGCTATTCGTTTCATTTGCAGTATTGTGTTATCGATTCTATCTTGGCGTTGAAATAGTTGTTGGCGCCGCCGGAGAGGAGCCTGTATTCCCCGTGGTTGCCCCAGGGTGCGGGGCGGTCGGCGATCACGCAGTCCTCGCCGGTGTCGTTGGCAACGAAGGAGGAGATGGAGGACTGCCAGACCTTGATGCGGCTCATGCTGTGGCTCGCGGAGAGCAGGCCCTTGGACCCGTCGGCGAGCTCCAGGAGGGCGCGCGTGTAGATGTCGCGGTAGTCTTTATACTCCAACAGTCTGGATATCAACCGGTTGCCCTTCAAACCCCAATTGTAGGGGTCGTGCCGCACGGCATCGTCCTGCACCCCGCAGTTCAGCGTGGTGCCGAGCGTATTGTCGTAGTCGTAAGGGATGAACCACACTTTGTACGACTGCGGATCCGTGCTTGAAAAGTAGAGGTAGTAGTTGTTGCCGTTGTTCCAGTAGTCGTCCCACATTCCCACGGCCACGTTGACGGCATAGGTGCGGAGCAGCAGTTCCACGTCGCAGATGTCCGAGAACCACAGGCGGAAGACGTCGCCCTTCAGGGAATTCAGCTTGGTGATGAAGTCCTTGAGCTGTTCGGTGGCGGCGTCGAAGGATTTAGTGTTGGTCTTGAGTTCGTAGACGTACTCGTCGTCGGTGTCGAGGTCCGGGCCGAAGTCCGCGTTGACGGTGTTCAGGTTCGCTCCGCTGCTGCATTTCCAGAGGTTGCCGCCGGAGCCGCCGAACTTGTCTTCGCCGCCGCGGACCTTGAGGTAGGTCTTGTCTATCGGCTCCATCAGTTCATAGACGCCGAGATAGGTCTCCGCCGCGTCCCCTTCTATCTTGATGTACAGCCTGCAATAGACGTCGTTGATGGCCGTCCAGACCCCCGCCCTGCGGAAAAGGTCGTAGCAGTACAGCTCGCGCACGTATGCCGCATCGTCCTTGAACCACTTCAGCGCGATCTTGCCCGCGCCGTGGAGCTTGTGGGCGTCGTCATCGACGAACTTCTTGAAGTTGATCTGGTAGTGGCAGTGATGCCAGTCGGTCTTGCCGGAGGTGGAGTGCATGCGGCCTGCCGAGCCCTCGGGCCTGCGGCGGGAGGTGTTGCCCTTGAGGCGTATGCCCGCTTCGGTGATCTCCGTGGTCTCGCCGTCCTTGACGAATCTCACGTCGCACTTGACCGAAGTCTTGGTGTGGGCGTTGGCGTCGTATGCCTTGAGCAGGGAGTTCCACTGGTCGAGCGGCACGCTGACGTGGACTTCCGGGATGCCGCCGCCCTCATAGAGATACGTGATCCCGTACTTGTCCTTCAGGGCGCGGTCCTCCGGTTCCGGGGGGGTCTCCGGCTCTGACGGCTTGCAGCTGGACAATGCGCACAGGCAGCACGCAATAACGGCCAGCAAACGGAATCCCAGCGGTCTCATTTGACGTCAAGCATCCAGTCCACGCCCTCGTGGAGGTTGTTGGAATTGGTGAAATCCCAGTAGGAATTGTTCTCCCAAGTGCTGCCGTACGCCCAGGCCGCAGGGTAGGTGTAGAGTCCCACGCCGTGGCCCTGGGCCTTGCCCGTGAGCATGTCGGGGAGGGATTCGGTACCCCAGGTGATGAGCCCGGCGGCGCCTCCGTCCTTGAGGTCCCTGCCAAGTGCGGCCAGCCAGGCGCGCTGCTTCGCGGGGGTATAGTTGACGGCATTGGCGGCATCGTCCCAGTCCGGATAGTTGTAGGCGTTGTCGCACCAGTCACCCATCCAGGTCCCGTCCTTGGTGCCCGTGGTGAAGGAATAGGCGGTCTCCACCACCATTATCTTCTTCTGGAAGGCCTT
>CADAFW010000016.1 GCA_902787295.1 uncultured Bacteroidia bacterium | reverse complement strand
AATCTCCGGCAGGACGTAAGGCAGGAGGCCGGCCTCGTCCAGCAGGCGGAAGGCCATGGACGGGCGCGGACACATCATCATCTTGTTCAGTTCCTCGGCAATGCGCTCGGCGGAGAGGATGCGGAGCCTTTCAGCCATGCGGCGCATAGAATCCATGGACTCCGGGACTATGGTGAAGGTCATCTCCGGAGTGCTCAGCTTGGTGGCGAAGCGCACTGCGCGCAGCATGCGCAGGGGGTCGTCGGAATAGGTGGTATCGGGATCCAGCGGCGTGCGGATGATGCCGGCGGCCAGGTCACGTATGCCCCCGAACGGGTCCACCAGCTCCCCGAAACTGTCTTTCTGGAGGGAGAAGGCCATCGCGTTGATGGTGAAGTCCCTGCGCAACTGGTCGTCCTCCAGGCTGCCGTTCTCCACTATAGGCTTGCGGGACTCGCGGCGGTAGGATTCCTTGCGGGCGCCCACGAATTCTATCTCGGCGCCTTTGTAATGCAGCATGGCGGTGCCGAAATTCTTGAAATAGGAGACGTACTTGCCGGTCCGCTCCCCTACGGCGCGGGCGAAATCTATCCCGCTGCCTTCCACGACTATGTCTATGTCGTCGCAGGGCCTGCCGAGGAAACAGTCGCGCACATATCCGCCTATGACGAAGGCCCGCACCCCCTCGGATGCGGCGACTTCGCTCACGATGCGGAATATTTCGCGGTCAAGGAATTGTGCTGCCGTGGTCATTCCCTGCAAAGTTAATCATTTTCCTTCTATGAGTTCCATGCACATCCGGCCGTTGTGGTAGGGACATTTCCAGAATCCCGCACGGTCGTCGTCCAGGTTCACGCTGCCGTCGGCCCTGAGGCTCCAGTACCACTCCCCGTCCGGGGCTATGATGTGCGCCTTGATGAACGCCCATTCGTCGGCCAGGCGCCCGAGCCAGGCCGGGTCCCCGCTGCGTTTCCACTGATAGAAGCAGCCCACGACGGTCTCGGCCTGCACCCACCAGTGGCGGTCGCCGTCCACGGAACCGTCGTCGAGGTCGCGCTCGTAGACCATCCCCTTTCCGGGCGTCCAGCCTTCCAGGGAGGCCCCGGCGATCCTGTCGCACACGGCCGAGACGCCTCGGGACAGTTCCTCGTCGCCGAGCACGTCGGCGGCCTCCTGAAGCAGCCAGGAGCATTCTATGTCGTGACCGTAGGAAGTCACGTGGGAAGTGACGTTCCAGTCCTCGTCAAAGAAAAGCGCGAGATGTCCGTCGGGCAGGAGTATCCTGTCCACGAAGATCAGTATGAGGTTCCGCAGCCTGTCCGCAAGGCCCTCGTCCTTCCAGACGCGGTAGAGGGCGGTATAGCCTTCCAGGATGTGCAGATGGGTGTTCATGGTCTTGGCGTCGTTCTGGTCCTTGTCGCTCAGGCGCATGTCCCCGAGCGGTCCCCAGGTCCGGGAAAGGGCCTCCAGATAGCCGTTCCGTTCACGGTCGAAGGAGTGCTCCTCGATGCTGCGGTAGAGGGATACGGCGCATTCCAGGGCCTCTTCGTCCCCGCAGGCGCGGTGCAGTTCGCTCAGTCCGTAGATGGCGAAGGCGATGGCATAGATCTGCTTCTTGGTGTCGAGCGGCCTGCCTACGGCATCCAGGCTCCAGAAGGTTCCGCCGTACTCCCCGTCCACGAAGCGGTCCATAATCACGCGGGCCGCCCGCCTGGCGACGGCGAGATGCTCCGGCCTGCCGAGCAGCCGGTATGCGGAAGCGAAGGTCCAGAGTATCCTGGCGTTCAGGATGCAGCCCTTCTCCGCTCCGGGCACCAGCTTCCCGTGGCCGTCGATGCGGCCGTGGAAGCCGCCGGAAGGGTCCTGCATGCGGTCCGTCCAGAAAGGAAGTATGTTGCCCTCGAGTTCTTCCCTGACTTCGTGAATGATATTGTCCAGCGCTTTCTGCATATCCTTTTCAGTTTTAAACAAATATAGTCATTATCCCGTTACCGGCGACAAACGTGGTATAATTCGCCACATTTTTGTCAAAAAAGTATCATAATTATGAAAAGTTTTTAAATTTGCAACCGCACATTTTAACGACACATAACGGATAACCATGTCAGAAGTACTCTACGAAATCCCGCAGTTCTCCGACAAAGACTGCTTCTACATCGTCGAAAGGCACAAAAGCGAATTCACCTACCCCATCCACAGGCACAAGGAGTTCGAACTGAATTTCGTGCAGAACGCGAAAGGCGTGCGGAGGGTCGTCGGCGACAGCGTGGAGGAGATAGGCGACTACGACCTCGTGCTGATTGCCGGCGAGGACCTGGAACACGTATGGGAGCAGGGCAGCTGCAAGGCTTCGGACATACGCGAGATCACCATCCAGTTCCACCCCGACCTGCTCTCCGGATCGTTCATCTCCAGGAACCAGTTCGGGACAGTAAAGCGCATGTTCGAAAAGGCGCAGCACGGTATCTCCTTCCCCCTGGAATCCATAATGAAGGTCTACAGCACGCTGGACAGGCTCACCGGCGAGAATGACGGATTCATGCAGCTGCTGGACATCCTCCAGATCTTCTACGAACTCTCGAAGGGCGACTACAAGGTCCTGTCCAGCAGTTCGTTCTCCAAGGCCGCAAGGGACCGCGAGAGCAAGCGGGTGAAGACGGTCAAGCAATACATCAACGACCACTATGCGGACAACCTCTCGCTGGACCAGCTGTCCGGCCTGATCGGGATGAGCCCGTCCTCGTTCAGCCGCTTCTTCAAGCAGCGCACCGGCAAGACGCTCTCGTCCTACATCACCGACATACGCCTCGGCGTGGCCGCCCGTGCACTCGTCGATTCCACCCAGAACATCTCCGAAATCTGCTACGGCAGCGGCTTCAACAACCTCTCCAATTTCAACCGCGCGTTCAGGGAGAAGAGAGGCATGTCCCCCAAGGAGTTCAGGGCAATTTATCGCAAGAATCGGGTGATTGTGTGATTTTTTTGCATCATTTGCAAAAATTGTATTTGTTTGAGGTAGCGTGTCCAATTATCTTTGCGGTTACTAAGTAACCACACAGTGACAGCATCCGTTAAAACTTTAACCTGCATCGGTCTCTTCCTCGCGCTCCTGCTGGGCAGCTGCACCCCGAAAGCGCCCTACAGCGTAAGCGACGGCCGTTTCGTCCGCAATGGAGAGCCCCAGTACTACATCGGAACCAACTTCTGGTACGGTCCCATCCTCGCAACCACGGAGGAGGGCCGCGCAAGGCTTTCTGCGGAGCTCGACTCCCTGAAGGCACTCGGAATGACCAATCTCCGCGTCCTCACAATGGCCGACGGGGAGGGCGGGCAGGACGCCAAGATCCGTCCAGCCTGGCACAAGGCCCCCGGCGAATACGACAGTGAAGGCCTCGAGGGACTGGGATACTTCCTCAAGGAGCTCGAGAAACGCGACATGACCGCGGTCCTCTACCTCAACAACGCCTGGGAATGGTCCGGCGGCTACGGCACCTACCTCGAGTGGGTCGGCGAAGGCACCACCCCAGATACCAGGACGGAAGGCTACGGCCCATACGTGCAGTTCGTCGGCAGATTCATCACCAATGCCAGGGCGCAGGAACTCTTCTTCGACCACGTCCGCACCATTGTTTCCAGATACAAGGACTCCCCCGCCATCTTCTCCTGGCAGATCGCCAACGAGCCCCGCTGCTTCAGCGACGTCCCGGCGGTCAGGGATTCGTTCGTGACCTTCATCCACAGCACCGCCGCGCTCATCAAGTCCATCGACCCGGTGCACATGGTTTCCACCGGCAACGAAGGCCTGATGGGTTGCGAGAAGAGCATGGAGCTCGTGGAAAGGATCAACAGCTGCGACGACATCGACTATATGACCATCCACATCTGGCCCTACAACTGGCGCTGGATCGAGGAAGGCGACATCGCCGGCGGCGTGGACGGAGCCATCGTGAAGACCGATGAATACATCGACCGGCATCTCGCCCTCGCCCGCAGGCTGCGCAAGCCGCTCGTGATAGAGGAATTCGGCTACCCGCGCGACGGTTTCGCCTTCGAGAAAGGCACTCCGGTAAGCGGCAGGGACAGGTACTATGCGCACGTGTTCTCGAGGATAGCGGAATCGGCGGAAGCCGGAGGGCAGCTCGCCGGCCTCAATTTCTGGGGCTGGGGCGGTCTTGCAAGGCAGGTTCCCGGCCGCGAGTTCTGGCAGGAAGGCGACGACTATTGCGGAGACCCGGCCCAGGAGGCCCAGGGTCTCAATTCCGTCTATCTCTCCGACGCCTCCACCGTCGGCATCATCAGGGAGAACACCCGCAGGCTCGCCGGCACCGTGAAGGTCCATCCGCTCCTGGAGAACGACTGGCTTTATGTCGGCGACGGCAGGAAGACCCTCAATCTCAGGGCCGGAAGCGCGGTCGACGCGACTGCGAAAATAGAAGTTGCCTTCGTGACCGACCTTTCGCTGATGGCTGAGAAGCAGGACACCGTCTGCGCCTTCAGCACCACCCTGAAACTCAAGGCCGGCAAGGGCGCCACCGTCCCCGTGGACTTCGACCTCGCCCCGGGATTCTACCAGGTCCGCATCAGCGTGGACGGCAGGAATATCGACTTCTTCAACATAGGCGTGAACCCGGAGATGATCCAGTCCCCGCAGGACAAAGCGGCGGACTTCGACGCATTCTGGGCGGAAAACATCGCCAAGCTCGCCGAGGTGCCCGTGGATGCGGTGATGACCCTCATGCCCGAGCGCAGCACCGCCGAGAGGAACGTCTACCGCGTGCTCTACAAATCCCTCGGCAACGTCACCGTGGGCGGCATCCTCGCCATCCCGAACAAGGAGGGCAGGTTCCCCGCATACATAGAATACATGGGCTACGGATCGGACGTTTATCCCTATTGGGGCGGTTCCAACCCGGATGCCATACAATTCCTCGTCAGCGTGCGCGGGCAGGGCCTCTTCCGCGAAGTGAAGGAAGGCCGCTGGATAGACAAGGGGCTCGGCTCCAAGGACACCTTCTATTATAGAGGTGCATTCTGCGACGCGCTCAGGGCCGTGGATTTCGTAGCCGGACTGGAGAAGACCGACCCTTCGATGATCTTCGGCCTCGGCGAAAGCCAGGGCGGCGCGCTCACGCTCGTGGCGGCATCCCTGGATCACAGGTTCCGCGCCGTCAGTGCGTCGGTTCCCTTCCTCGGCGACTACCCGGACTACGCAAAGATAGTCTGGTGGCCGGTATGGGAGGTCTTCGGGCAGGCCGATTCGGAGGGCATCAGCCGCGAGGAACTCTTCGCCACCCTCAGCTATTTCGACGTCAAGAATTTCACGGACAGGATCGAATGCCCCGTCCTGATGGCTTTCGGCCTCCAGGACCCGACCTGTCCTCCGCATACGAATTTCGCCGGATACAACCAGGTCCGCAGCGAAAAGAAGTACTGGTGCGCTCCGCTCTGCGGACACGGCATGTGGGAGCAGAAGCCGTGGCTCGCCGAAAGGCAGGCCTGGTTCGCCTCTTTCACAGGACAAACTCAACAACCCTAAAATAATTAATCAGTAACATGAAAGGCAAGCTTTTATCTTGTTTTGCAATGATGCTGCTCAGCGTCACCGCCTTCGCTCAGCTGAAGACGGTGAAGGGCACCGTGACCGACAACACGGGACTCGGTGTCATAGGAGCCAGCGTCGTTGAGAAGGGCACCAACAACGGTGTCATCGCCGACATAGATGGCAATTTCGCCATCAGTGTCCAGACAGGAGCGACCCTTGAGGTTTCTTCGATCGGTTACAAGACCGTCGAGATTGTCGTAGGCTCCCAGGATGTCTACAACATCAAGCTCGAAGACGACCAGGAACTTCTCGACGAAGTCGTGGTGGTCGGTTACGGTACGATGAAGAAGAGCGACCTCTCAGGCGCTTCGGTATCCATGAAGGAGGATGACCTCAAGGGATCCATCATCTCCTCTCTCGACCAGTCCCTCCAGGGC
This sequence comes from uncultured Bacteroidia bacterium, assembly GCA_902787295.1. Lineage (GTDB taxonomy): Bacteria > Bacteroidota > Bacteroidia > Bacteroidales > UBA932 > Cryptobacteroides. Next base: position 10,343 of record CADAFW010000016.1, on the reverse strand, counting down.
CGCGCCGCCGGTGTCGCCGCAGTGCAGACCTCCGGAGCTCCGGGATCGTCTTCCTCCATCCGCGTGCGCGGACAGGCCACCGTCAACGCCAACGCCGAGCCGCTCTACGTCATCGACGGTGTGATCGTGCAGGGCAGCGGCAGCAGCGCCAGCTCCTACGGTCTCGCCGGACTCGGCAACGGCCGCGTGTCCACCATCTCCCCTCTCGCCACCATCAACCCTGCCGACATCGTCAGCATGGAGATCCTCAAGGATGCGTCCGCAACGGCCATCTACGGTGCCCAGGGTGCGAACGGCGTCATCCTCATCACCACCAAGCACGGCAAGGCCGGCGAGGCGAAGTTCACCTATGACGGAATGTTCGCGGTCTCCCGCCAGACCACCCGCATCAAGATGCTCGACCTTCGCCAGTATGCCGAATACCATAACGACTGGGCGAGGATAGGCGAAGTGGAGGCGAGCCCCTACTACACCGACCCGTCCCTCCTCGGAAGGGGTACGAACTGGCAGGACGAGGTGTTCCGCACCGCGCTCCAGCACCAGCATCAGCTTTCCGCCCAGGGCGGTACCGATAAGGTGCAGTACTACATTTCCGGATCCTACATGGACCAGGACGGTACCGTGATCGGGACCAAGTTCAACCGTTTCAGCGTACGCACCAACATCGACGCGCAGCTGAAGAAGTGGATGAAGCTCGGAGTCAACGCGACCTACGCGAGGACCAAGGATGACCTCAAGCTCGCCGACGGCGGCGAAGGTCTCATCTTCTCCTCCCTCACGACCCTCCCCGACATCCCCGTATATGACATCGACGGCAACTACGCCACCGTGGTGCGCGAGGGCTACACCTCCGCCAACGCCATCGGCCTCGCGATGATGAACGAATATATCCTCCAGCGCGAGAAGCTCACCGGAAACATCTACCTCGAGCTCACTCCGTTCAAGCACATCACCTACAGGTCGGAGGTCGGTTTCGACACCAGCAACTCCACCGCCACCACCTTCCTCCCGACCTATGACTTCGGAAGCAAGGCAAGGAAGGTCAACTCGATGAGCGAGCAGAACAACATGAGCTACTTCCTCCAGTTCAAGAACTACCTCACCTATATGAACTCCATCGGCAAGCACAGCTTCACCGGAATGGTCGGACAGGAGTGCTGGGAGTCCCACTGGAGGTATCTGAGCGCAAGCAACACCGGCCTGCCCTCCGATGACATCCACAACCTGAGGCTCGCCACCGGCGATCCTTCCGTGAGTTCAGGATTCGGCTCTGCCTCGATGGCTTCCTTCTTCACCCGCTGGACCTACAACTACGACGACAGATACCTTGCGACCTACACCTACCGTTTCGACGGTTCGTCCAACTTCGGTCCGGACAACCGCTGGGCGGGATTCCACTCCTTCGCAGCCAGCTGGAAGTTCTCCAACGAGAAGTTCTTCGAGCCCCTGCGCGGCGTGATCAGCAACGGTAAGATCCGTATCGGCTGGGGACAGACCGGTAACGCCAACATAGGCTCCGGCGCCTGGGAATCAGGCCTTTCCAAGATGTCCTCCGCACTCGGCGACAGCCAGCGCCCCGCCAACATCTCCAACACCGGTATCCACTGGGAGAAGCAGCAGCAGACCAACCTCGGTCTCGACCTCGGTTTCCTCGACAACAGGTTCAACATCACCGTCGACGCATACCGCAAGATCTCGTCCGACATGCTGATGTCCCTGACCCTCCCTTCATACATGGGAACCCAGGGTAACGAATCATCTTCCCTCCAGGCGCCTAAGGGCAACTTCGGAACCATCCTCAACAAGGGTCTCGAAATCACCCTCGACACCCACCCTGTCACCACCCGTAACTTCAGCTGGGACAGCAACTTCCAGATCTCGTTCAACAAGAACAAGCTCATCGCCCTCGACGGCTCTGCAAACGCCCAGCTCGTAGGCTACGGCCAGTGGGACGACATCGTCAGCGTCACCGAGATCGGCCAGGCACTCTACGGCTTCTACGGCTACGTCGCGGAAGGCGTGTACGAGTCATACGACGACATCCTCAACAGCCCCAAGGCCGAGAAGTATCCGGAAGACGGAGTGTTCAACCGCAACACCACCGTATGGGTCGGCGACATGAAGTTCAAGGATGTGGACAAGAACGGCGAGATCAACGAGAACGACAAGACCTTCATCGGTTCCCCGCTCCCGCTTTTCACCTTCGGATGGACCAACACCTTCCATTACAGGAACTTCGACCTCTCGCTGTTCTTCAACGGCACCTATGGCAACAAGGTGCTCAACTACAACCTCATGGGCCAGGGCTACAACGGACTCGTCCACATGAACAGCACCTGGATCAACCAGCAGGCGCAGGTCCTCGACCGCGCAAGGCTCGTTCCCGCCAACGGAGTCTATTCCGACGGCTGGTTCGACGACATCACCAACGTAGTGGTGGAGAACAAGGGAACCAAGGTTCCCCGTCCCACCATCGCGGATCCGAACGACAACGACCGCCTCAGCACCCGCTACATCGAGGACGGCTCGTACATCCGCCTCAAGAACATCACGCTCGGCTACACCTTCCCCAAGACTCTTCTCCAGAAGGCCAGGATCGAGAACGTGCGTGTCTATGTGAACATCCAGAACCTCTACACCTTCACCAAGTACTCCGGATTCGATCCTGAAGTCGGTGCCAGCACCCAGGATTCCCGCGGTCTTACCTTCGGTGTGGACAACGGACGTTATCCTTCACCTACCACATACTCCTGTGGTCTGAACATCACTTTCTAACAATGGAGGATAAGATTATGAAAAATATACTCAAAGCCTTTGTCGCCGGTGCGATGGTCCTCAGTGCCGTTTCCTGCGCTGACTTCCTCAACCGTCCTTCAGAAGACAGCTACACCCTCGCCAACTACTATCAGACCGACGAGCAGTGCATCCAGGGCGTGAACTACCTCTATTGCTCCCCCTGGTACGACTGCATCCGTTTCTATATCTACGGTTCGGAGACGATGTGCGGCAACGTTTACCAGGGTCAGAATGCATACACCACCCTCACGGTGAACGGAACCGACAAGGACCTCAAGAACCTCTCCTATTCCCTCTGGGCGGTGAATGCGCACTGCAACACCGTGATCAACAACATCCTCGGTTCGGAAGGCCCGTCGCAGAGCGTCAAGAACCAGTGCATAGGTGAATGCCTCACCTGGAAGGCGATGGCATATTTCCTTCTCGTGAGGACCTTCGGTGACGTACCCATCATCCACGACAACACCGAGATCATCAAGGAATCCGCCTACAACGAGGTTTCCAAGGTGCAGAAGGCCGATGTCTACGACTACATCGTCCTCACCCTCGAGAAAGCCCTCGAACTGCTTCCCAAGAATCCTTATATCGGACAGTACAACCGCATAGACTACTATGCCGCCAAGGCTCTCCTTTCCAAGGTCTACCTCACCAAGGCAGGCGTCAGCGGAGCGCTCTCTTCCGGAGACCTCGCCGCAGCCAAGAGCTATGCCGAGGACGTCATCCTGAATTCGGGACGCTCCCTCACCCCGAAGTACTCCGACGTTTTCCGCCTCTCACCCTCCGTGTACCAGCAGACCGGCGAAGCGCTCATCTCCTGGCTCTGGACCTCCACCTCCGGAATCTGGACCTGCCAGAACTCCATCCAGAGCGACGTAGGCTGCACCGGCTTCGATGAATTCGGCGACCTCTGGGGCGACTGGAAGGGCCCTTCGGTGGACCTCCAGGACGATTTCGGAGTATCCGCGGCCGACAACCCCTTGAACAGGGTGAACACCGACGACCGCCGTCAGGCCACCATAATGATGTTCGGCGACAAGTACGATTACTTCTGGCAGGACAAGGGCGGCTTCGATTTCTATCGTTTCTTCTATGATTCCGACTATGCCTCCGGCACCTCCGGCGGCTGGCAGTGCGTCTCCGGCGCCAACTACGCCAAGCATCTGTACGGCAACGGCAGCGACCACGTCAAGGAACTCGGCGTCAGCGCAGATAACATGACTAACCAGCTCCCCACCCATATCCTCAGGCTCAGCGACATCTATCTCGTGTACGCCGAAGCGGCTTTCCTCACCGGAGACAAGGATACGGCGCTCGAGTATGTCAACAAAGTCCGCGAGCGTGCGAACGCAGCTCCCCTCGAGTCCGTCACATTCGACGACATCTGGAAGGAGCGCCGCCTCGAGCTTGCGCTTGAAGGCGACCGCTGGTACGACTACGTACGCCGTTCATACTACGACATGGACGCCTGCATCAACGAGCTTCTCAACCAGAGGAGGTCCTACTGGGACGGCCTCGGAGCAGCATACAAGGACTTCGTCCAGGACGACGACGGCAAGTACGTAGGCCCCGGTGCACACACCTGGGACGGAAGCAACATCGTCTACAACCCCGTCCAGGATCTCAAGAGCGTGACTCCAAGCATGTTCACCCTCCCGTTCCCTACCGAGGACGTCGTCCTTAACCCGAAGGTGGCATCCGACGCCGAGCCCGTCCACGTGGACGTGCGCGAGACCTATTCCTATAACTTCTAATCCGTAATCCAGATGAAATCTACAATCAAATATCTTGGCGGTTTCCTGAGCGCAGCCATCGTCCTCGGAGGACTGGCCTCCTGCCAGAAGATGGATTACCCCGACCGCTTCACCGCAACCGAAGGCCTTCCTTCGGTGGACTACGTGAGATATGCAGCCCAGGACGTCTTCATCAGCCAGGCGTTCATGGACGAAGTCCTCTGCGTCGTAGGAGACAACCTCCGCAGCGTGCACGACGTGCTGTTCAACGACCAGAAAGCCATTCTCAATACCAGCTACATCACGGACCACACCCTCATCGTCTCCGTGCCGAGCACGCCCGCGAAGGTCACCACCAACTGCATGTACCTGGTGACCGCAAAACAGGACACCGTGAAATATGACTTCAAGATCCTCCCTCCCATACCGAAGATCACTTCCATGACCAACGAGTGGGCCAAGGAAGGCGAAGAGGTCACCCTCTACGGACGTTACTTCATCGGCGTGACCGGAATCGACCTCCCGGGTGCATCCGTCACCGACTTCACCGTGAACTCTTCCGAGAGCATCACCTTCAAGATCCCTGCAGGCGCATCCGCAGGCCCTGTCACCGTGACCACCGAGTCCGGTTCTGCAAATTCCGTATTCCAGTTCATGGATTCCCGCAACATGCTCTTCGACTTCGACGGACTGCGCGGAGGAATGGCGACCGGTAACGGCTGGCGCGCTCCTGCCAAAGGCCACCTCCACAACGACGGCGACGACGCATTCGCAGGCGTCGACGGCGCATACCTGTGGCTCGGCGGTGCAAGCAACGGACTCAAGGCGGACGCCACCGGAGTGTGGGCGGAAGACGAGTACTCGTTCGACTACTGGAACAGCACCGACGTCAACTCCGCGATCCCGCCGCTCAAGAGCCTCAGCACCTTCAGCAACTATCTCGACAAGTACGGCATCGCAGGCCTCACTCTCAAGTTCGAGTGCATGGTTCCTACCTCCAACCCCTGGAAGACCTGCTCCATGCAGCTCATGTTCAGCGACAGCAAGACCGTCAATGCCGACGCCGGCACCAACAACTATTTCAGCGACGAGAACTTCCCGCGCGCACTCTGGACACCCTGGCTCGTCGGCGGTTCCTACGACACCGGTGACAAGTGGGTCACCGTATCCATACCTCTCACCGAGTTCGTCTACACCCATATGGGTAAATCCTGCGCCACCACCTTCGACAAGAGTTACCTCGACGGTTTCACTCTCTTCGTATGGGGAGGTGAATCAGGAAGCGACTGCGACCCCGTGATCGCCATCGACCACATCAGAGTCGTACCTCTTTAATCCTTAAATGAAGAGAAAAATGAAAAGAATAATCAACTTCGCGATAATCGCCGCAGCCGCACTTCTCGCATTTGCAGGCTGTGTGAAGGAGCAGGGGTACGATACCGACCAGTACGGCAGCGCCCCCACCCTCAGCGCGTTCGCTCCCAATCCGGTATTCCGCGGAGGTGAACTCACCTTCCTCGGAAGCAACCTCGAGCAGGTGACCTCCGTCAAGGTCCCGGGAGTGGACGAGATCACCGCAATCACCGTGGAAGCCACCGGCAGGAAGAGCCGCATCAAGATCACCCTCCCGAACTCCACCGAGGAAGTGGGCGTGGTCAAGCTCACCTGCAAGGACGGAACCGTGCTGACCACCCTCACCGAGCTCACCTACACCGAGCCCATCGTGTTCAGCAGCTTCTCCCCGGCAAGCGCAATGCCCGGCGACGTCATCACCATCAAGGGTGACTACATGAACCTCGTACGCGAGGTCATCTTCGAGTCCGGCGTGATCGTGGCGGGAGAGGGCATCCTGTCCCAGGACCGCTACACCCTCACCTGCAAGGTCCCCGCGAACGCAGTCAGCGGCCGCCTGATCGTCGGTGATTCCGACGAACTCGCCGACCCCGACAAGGTTGCCAACAAGGTGTATTCCGAGAAGGAACTCGCCATCGGCGACCCGACCGTCTCCGACCTCAAGCTGGAATATGCCACTCCGGGAATGCCGGTCACGATCGAGGGAGCATACCTCCAGATGATTGAGTCCGTCGTATTCGCCGGCGGCGTGACCGTCACCGACTTCACCGTTTCGGCAGATGGCAAGACCCTCACCGTATCCCTGCCGACGGCGGCGCAGAGCGGAGAGGTCTCGGTCGTCAGCTTTGCCGGCAAGAGCTTCACTGCCGGAACCATAGAGACGGTCAAGCCCAGCGGCCTGAGCACCGCTCCTTCACCCGTCAAGGCCGGAGATGTACTCACGGTAAGCGGCAGTGACCTCGGAGTCGTAAGCACGGTTACCCTGCCTGGTGCAGGAGACGTCGACTTTACGTATGCAGAGGGCGCAATCAGCTTCACGATGCCCGCAAAGGCAAGTGAAGGCAACGTGACCCTGACCAGCGCCAACGGCGACGCAGTGGAGGTGGCTTACACGCTCGTCCATCCGACCGTTACCGGAATAGCTCCCGTGGCACTCATGGCAGGCGACTCCCTCACCGTATCCGGCACCGACCTCGACCTCATCACCGGGGTAACCCTCGGCGGCAAGGAAGAGAGCTTCAGGTTCGAAGACGGCAGCCTCATAGTAAGGACCAGCTCCACTTCCGTTCCCGGAAAGCTCGTGCTCAAGCTCGCAAACGGCGAGACCGTGGAGCCCGGCGAGGAGATCTCCCTCTCCTACGAATCCCTCATCATCGTCTCCTCGATGCCCGAGAAGGCGCATATCGGAGAGACCGTCACCCTCAAGGGCGAGCGCTTCCTGATGCTTGAGAACATCTTCATCGGCGACGAGAAGGTGACCCTGTACACCGTGCGCAACGACAACGAGATCTCCTTCATCATGCCTTGGAACTCCATCGGACAGTATCCCGTGAAGTTCCAGCTCCTGAACGGTGACGAGGAGACCTGCCCGCAGCAGATCGAAGTCCTCCTCGAAGTCAAGTATTACGTTCCTTGGGAAGGCAGCACCCAGATCACCTGGTCTGACGGCGGACGCGTACTCGTTCCCGCAGGGGCATTCGACGAGATCAAGCCGGGTGCAAGGCTCAGGTTCTACTATACCCAGGTGGATCAGCAGTGGGACCAGGCTCAGGTCAACTACGGCGACTGGTCGGGAATCAACTTCAACGAAGCCGGCGACGGCGCGACCACCTTCAACACGACCCTCGTGCCTACCGACGTCTACGGATGGTTCCCCGACGGAATCCTCGACAGGTGCACCGAAGTGATCCTCACCAAGGAAATCCTCACGAACCTCAAGGATAAGCACGGCATCTGCGAAGACGTGGACTGCTCCATCATCATCCAGGGCTCCGGACTTACCTTCACGAAGGTGGAGATAGTCCAGGAAATCCCGCAGGAAGTCACCATCTGGGAAGGCAGCACGCAGATCACCTGGAGTGACGGCGGCCGCGTCCTTATCCCCATCGAAAAGTTCGCCGCCGCAAAGGCCGGCCAGGCCCTCAGGTTCTACTACACCCAGGTGGACCAGCAGTGGGACCAGGCTCAGGTCAATTACGGCGACTGGTCGGGAATCAACTTCACCGAAACCTCTGACGGGGCGATTGCCTTCAATACGACCCTCGTGCCTACCGATGTCTACGGATGGTTCCCCGACGGAATCCTCGACAGGTGCACCAAGGTCATCCTGACCCAGGAGATAATCGACAGCATCCTCGCTAAGCACGGAAACTGCGAAGACGTGGACTGCGGCATCATCATCCAGGGCTCCGGGCTGACGTTCACGGCAGTCACACTTGAATAATGCTAAGCCACAGGGGCGGGCAGCCCGTCCGCCCCTCTTTATTTAAAATGAAGAATCTTTTACGCATACTGCTGGCACCGGCGGCCATGGCTCTGGCCTTCGCAGCCTGCAACCCGGCCGAACAGGAAAAGCCGGAAGCAGCGGCACCCGCGCTGGTGTCCACCGAACCGGAAACCGGGACGGAAGGGCTCACTGAAAGCAGCCTGACCGTGGTTTTCACATATGACCAGACCATCAAGTGCACGCTTGCCAACACCGAAAAGGTAACGGTCAGCGGCGGCGCTTCCAAGGACAAGGTCTATACGGCGGGCAACAAGCTCAGCGTCGCCGTCTCCGGACTGGAGAGAGGCAAGACCTACACGGTCACGGTGCCGGCAGGATGCGTGGAAGGATTCAAGGAAAACCAGAAAGCCGCCACACAGGCAAGCGTCTCATTCAGCATGAAGGAGGGCGAGAAGGAATACGGCAGGGATCCCCAGGCCACCCTCTCCAACCCCAAAGCTTCCGCCGGCGCGGTGAAACTCTACGAATGGCTCCTTTCCAATTACGGCACCAAAACCCTCTCGGGGGCGATGGGCGGAACCGCGTGGGAAACGAGCTACACCGACTATATCAAGAGCCAGACGGGCACCTATCCCGCAATCGTCGGCTTCGACTACCTCTTCAACAACTGGCCTCCGAAAGCCTGGGGCGGATGTCCCGACTACGGCGACATCACCCCCGTCAGACAAGCCTGGGAGGCACACAACATCATCCAGATAGGATGGCACTGGTGCGTCCCCTCCGCCGAAGGGACCACCGACATCAACCAATACTCCTACAGCACCAAGGCGTTCGGCGTGAAGAACGCGCTCACCCCCGGAACCTGGCAGAACGCCGAGATGAAGAAGCAGGTGGCGCAGATCGCCGGATACCTGAAACTGCTCAAGGACGCCGGCATACCCGTGCTCTGGCGTCCTCTCCACGAAGCCGCGGGCGACTACACCTGGGGCGCGTGGTTCTGGTGGGGCTACGATGGCCCCGAATACTGCAAGAAACTCTGGCAGTACCTCTACAATGAATTCACCGGGACCTACGGTCTCGACAATCTGATATGGGTCTGGACGGTGCAGACAAGCGACGCCGGCCGGCCCGCCTCCGTGGACAAGCTCATCGAGTGGTATCCCGGAGACGCATACGTGGACATCGTGGGAGCCGACCTCTACGTCGCAAAGAACACCACGCAGTCCAATCTCTTCAAGCTCGTCAACAATTCCGTACGCGGCCGCAAGATGGTAGTGGCCAGCGAGTTCGGCAATCTCCTGGACATAGACGGCTTCTTCGCCGAGGACGCGCCCTGGGGCTATTTCCTGAACTGGTGCAACTTCGAGGACGGAAAGCCGGTCCTCTACGCAAGGAATTCCGACGGGACCTATACCTGGAACAACACTGCGGCTGACTAGGCTGCCCTGGAGAACAGCCATACCGTCAACCGTGACGATATACCTTCATTCTGATGAAACATTTATTCTACACGATTGCAGTGATGCTGTGCTTCTGTACCTGCGCCTGCGGAGAGAAACCCGAACCCGTGCCTGAAAAGGCCGTGGCTCCGGTGCTCGTTTCCGTGGAACCCTCCAGCGGAAGCACCGGCATCGCCACCGGCACCCGGAGCATAGTATTCACCTACGACCAGAACGTCAAGTGCACACTGGAGAACCAGAAGAAGATCACCATAAGCGGAGACGGCACCGTGGACAAGGTCTCCACCTATTCCACCGCCCTGACCGTGACGGTGACGCTCCCCTCCTATGAGACGTCCTACACCGTCAGCGTGCCCGCCGGCTGCGTGGAAGGCTACAAGACCAACCAGGAAGCAGCCGCGGCGGCGAGCACCTCTTTCACCACCGGAGCGAAGCCGGACGAGCCAGACCCGGACGTACCCGTAGTCCCGGAAGACGACGGAAGCACCGCCTGGCAGATGGCCAGGAAACTCGGCCTCGGATTCAACCTCGGCAACCAGATGGACGCCTACAGCAACG
>CADAFW010000015.1 GCA_902787295.1 uncultured Bacteroidia bacterium | reverse complement strand
ATCTCCGGGCAGATGAAGACGCTGTCCACCTCGAAACCGGCCTCCAGGCAATGCCCGAGCTCCCTCGCGCCCTCCACTACGAATAAACCAGTCTCGCGCCTCAGTCTGGATTTTTCCTGGAGCGCGAGCAACTGTTTGACCTTCGGATTCTGGGCGGATGTGATGGTTTCGGGGGTCATTCGTATTCGATTACGGCCTTTATGAGTTTGTACCTGCTGACCATGCCTGTCTCGCTCGTTTCGTGCGAGCGGGTGCGGGAGTTATAGGCCAGATACCTTTCCCCGTTGATGAAGACGAATCCCGGGCAGGCGAGCACCCAGTGCTCGTCGGAATCCACCCAGCGGTTGAGCTCGCTGGGAAGCTCCCTGACCCAAGGTCCGTCCACCAGGTAGCACCTGAAGAAACAGGCGTCGGAAGTGCCTCCGTAGGTATTGTAGTAGGTGGGGAACAGCAGGTCGTAGCGCCTGTCCACCTTGCACGCGGCAGTGTTGTAGAGGAAATCTCCCGCGAGGACCTCGGTGTCGCTGACCTGCTCGCCGCGGCGGTTGAACTCGGCCACGGTCATCCTCCTGTTCTTGTACCTCTCCTGGACCACCCTGGAATACAGTTTCCAGCGGTTTCCGCGGGTGATCATCACGTTCTGGGTGTCGTGGATCTGTTCATAGACCGTCTTCCGGTCGGTGAACTCTATCCCGTCCTTGGATTTCCATAGGAAAATGCCCCGCTCCCAGCTCTTTTCGCCGGTCCAGACGCTGCCGATCAGGCGGTATGGATACACCTTGTCTTTGACCATGAACACCGACTGCTCTATCACGGTGTCCATCACCTTGCACTTCAGCTCGTAATGGAAGCCGTCGGTGGATTCGGCGAGGTACAGGTTCTGGTTCCTCTCGTTCTCGGCTATGCCGTCCGTGGGATTGCCGGAAAAATACATCCTGTAGGTCCCGTCGGGCAGCTGGATGATGTTGTAGTAGTTGATGAGTTCCATCCCGAAATCCGCGTTGGTCGCAATCTCGACCGGCGGTTCGGGGAAGCTGACGCCTACGATGGTCTTGCGCCAGCAGCCGCATACGGTCAGAGCAAGCGTGCAGATCAGGAGGAGTTTCTTCATAGGTATGTTATTCTTCTGTCTTGGCTTCCTTCTTGAGGACCTTCTCGGGCCTCATCTGGGGGAAGAAGAGGACGTCCTGGATGGTGGTCTGGCCGGTCATGAACATCGTCAGGCGGTCGATTCCCATTCCGAGTCCGGAAGTGGGCGGCATGCCGTACTCGAGCGCGCGGACGAAGTCCATGTCGATGTACATGGCCTCGTCGTCGCCCTTGCTCTTCAGGCGTGCCTGCTCCTCGAACCTCTCCAGCTGGTCGATGGGGTCGTTGAGCTCGGAATAGGCGTTGGCGAGTTCCTTGCCGCATACGAAGAGCTCGAAGCGCTCGGTGAGGGTCGGGTCCGTGCGGTGCCTCTTGGTGAGGGGGGACATCTCCACGGGATAGTCGATGATGAAGGTCGGCTGGATGAGCTTGTCCTCGCAGTAGGTGCCGAAGATGGCGTCTATCAGCTTGCCCTTGCCCATGGAAGGCTCGATCTCCACGTGCAGCTTCTTGCAGGTGGCGCGGAGCTCGTCCTCGTCCATTCCCTTGACGTCCACTCCGGCGTACTCCTTGATGGCGTCCAGGATGGGGAGCCTGCGGTACTCGCCGCCGAAATCTATCTCGTTGTCGCCTATCTTCACCACGGTGGTGCCGTTGACGGCCGTGGAGACCTTCGCAAGCATCTTCTCCACGAACTTCATCATCCAATTGTAGTCCTTGTAGGCCACGTAGATCTCCATGCAGGTGAACTCCGGATTGTGGGTCTTGTCCATACCCTCGTTGCGGAAGTCCTTGGCGAACTCATATACTCCGTTGTAGCCGCCGACGATGAGCCTCTTGAGATAGAGCTCGTTGGCGATGCGGAGGTAGAGCGGGATGTCGAGCGCGTTGTGGTGGGTCACGAAAGGACGTGCCGTGGCGCCGCCGGGGATGCCCTGGAGGATGGGGGTCTCCACCTCGAGGCAGCCGGCCTCGTCGAAGTAGGCGCGCATCGTGGAGACGATCTTCGCCCTCTTTATGAAGGTGTCCTTCACCTGGGGGTTGACGATGAGGTCCACGTAGCGCTGGCGGTAGCGCATCTCAGGGTCGGTGACGGCGTCGAACACCTGTCCGTCGGCCTCCTTCACGATGGGGAGGACCTTGAGGGACTTGCTGAGGAGGGTGAGCTCCTTGGCGTGGACGCTCAGCTGCCCGGTCTGGGTGATGAACGCGAAGCCCTTGATGCCTATGATGTCACCGATGTCGAGAAGCCTCTTCCATACGGTGTTGTACATCGTCTTGTCCTCTCCGGGGCAGATCTCGTCGCGCTTGACGTAGATCTGGATCCTGCCGCTCTCGTCCTGGAGTTCACCGAACGAAGCCGCGCCCATGATGCGGCGGCTCATCAGCCTGCCCGCTATGCAAATGTCCTGGAAATTGCCCTTTTCGGGGTCGTACTCTGCCGCAATCTGCGCCGCGTTGGCGCTGACCGGATACTCCGCTGCCGGATACGGTTCGATGCCAAGCTCCCTGAGTTTGGCGAGCGATTCGCGGCGGATAAGTTCCTGTTCACTGAATTCTGCCATAATAAACGCAAAATTAGCACTTTTATTCAAAAATTTAACGAAATAATTGGTTATCTTTGTGGATACGTAGACTGAACCTATGACCAAGGAATGCAAATGGATGCTCAAGGAGCCCGCCGATCCCGCGAAGGTCGAGCGCCTTGCCACTGAAGTCGGCATCGACAAGGTGCTTGCCGAACTTCTGGTGGCCCGCGGCGTGGAAAGCTTCGAGCAGGCGCGTTCCTTCTTCCGCCCCAGCCTCGACGACCTGCACGACCCGTTCCTGATGAAGGACATGGACGTCGCGGTGGAACGTCTCCACGAGGCCATCGCCGGCAAGCAGAAGATACTCGTCTACGGCGACTACGACGTGGACGGCACTACCGCCGTTTCGCTCGTATATTCCTTCATCCGCCGCTTCACGGACCAGGTGGACTTCTATATCCCCGACCGCTATGACGAAGGCTACGGCGTGTCCTACAAGAGCATAGACTGGGCTGCCGAGGGCGGATTCAAGCTGCTGATAACCCTGGACTGCGGCATCAAGGCCGTGGAGAAGGTGGATTACGCCCGCGAGAAGGGCATCGATGTCATCATCTGCGACCACCACCTGCCCGGAGAATCGCTTCCGGCGGCCGTAGCCGTGCTGGATCCGAAGCGCGAGGACTGCAACTATCCATTCGACGACCTCAGCGGCTGCGGCGTGGGCTTCAAGCTCGTGCAGGCCTACTCCAAGTCGTACGACATCCCGTTCGAGACCCTCATCCCGCTGCTCGACCTGCTGGTCGTCAGCATAGCCTCCGACCTCGTCACGATGGTGGGGGAGAACCGCGTCCTGGCGCATTTCGGCCTCAAGCAGCTTAACGAGAACCCCCGCAAGGGCCTGCTCGCGCTGATCACCCTTTCCAACCTCGAGCCCGGCCACGTCACCGTGGACGACATAGTCTTCAAGATCGGCCCCCGCATCAATGCCGCCGGACGAATGGAGACCGGACGGCTCGCGGTGGAACTCCTCAAGGCCACCGACAGCGACAAGGCCGTGGCCATAGGCGAGCAGATCAACGCCAGCAACAACGACCGCAAGAACATAGACCGCGAGATCACCCAGAACGCCATCGGAATGGTCCAGGAGGGCAAGGCGCTGGCGCACGAGAATGCGACCATCGTCTATAATCCCAAGTGGAACAAGGGCGTCGTGGGCATAGTCGCGTCCCGACTCGTGGAAGCCTTCTACAAGCCCACGGTCGTGCTCACCAAGTCCAACGGATTCGTGACAGGTTCCGCCCGCAGCGTCGCCGGATTCGACCTCTACGAGGCCATAGAGAACTGCGCCGACCTGCTCGAGAACTTCGGCGGCCACATCTATGCCGCCGGCCTGACCCTCAAGGAGGAGAACCTGCCGGAATTCGCGCGCAGGATGGATGAATTCATCTCCGGCAAGATCACCACCGAGATGCTGGTGCCGGTGATCGACGTGGACGCGAAACTGGACTTCTCCCAGGTCACCCCGAAATTCTTCCGCATCCTCAAGCAGTTCCAGCCGTTCGGCCCGGGCAACAACAACCCCATCTTCGTCACCGAGAACGTCTATGACGCCGGCAACGGCCGCAAGGTGGGCGCAGGAGGGGTGCACATGAAGCTCGACCTTATCCAGGAGTCGCAGCCGTACCATCAGATCGCGGCCATCGCGTTCAACATGTCGGAGTACTACGACTACATCCGCGAGGGCAATCCTTTCGACGTGTGCTATGCCATAGTGGAGAATTACTACCGTGGCAACAGTACGCTCCAGCTCCGCGTCCGCGGCATCAAGGAGCGCGAGGAAATCATCTGACGATCATTCCCAATATCTCTTCCGCTATCTCCGCAGGGCTCTTTCCGTCGGTCCTGACGGTGAAATGCGCCATCTCGTAGAGCGGGGCGCGGGTGTCCATAAGGTCCTCCACTTTCAGCTTGTCGTGGAACAGGGGCCTGGACTTGCTCCTGGTGCCCAGGCGCTTGAAAATGGTGTCCAGGTCGGTGCGGAGGTAGATGCAGGTGGTCTGCTCGAGTATGAGCCTGCGGGCCGAGCCGATGGTGATGGTGCCGCCCCCGAGGGAGATGACGATGTCCTTGCCGGTGACCTGGCTCATCACCACCAGGTCCCTGAGCGACTCCGCCTCTATGGCGCGGAAACGCTCCTCCCCGTCCTTGAAGATTTCGGGGATGGTCTGTCCCATCTTGTGCTCGATGTATCTGTCGAGGTCCGTGAACTCCCATCCCAGGCGGGAGGAGAGTTCGCGTCCCACGCAGCTTTTGCCGCTGCCCATGAATCCCGTGAGCGTGAGGATCATCCTAGAAAAGGTCGGGCTCGGCATCGGCTTCAGTCATGATGTCGAGGTCCACCGGTTCTTCAGCCATTACGGCGTCGCCGTTTGTTTCGGCCTCACCGGCAGAGGCAGCCGATGTTTCTTCAGCGTCTGAGGCATCAGATGTGGCGGCTGGAGCGACCGTTATCCCTGCTTCAGGGAGCCCGGCCGCCATATCTGGTGCCTCCTCCTCAAAAGCAGCTTCTTCGTCTTCGATGACGAGCGGCTCGACGAAACGGACCTTCTTGACCTCGCCGCGGTCCACCACCTTCTTGCCCTTCGCCCCGATACCCTTCTTGGCGATCCACTCGTCAGCCTGGACCACGTCCGGCTGCTTGTCCTCGAGCTTCCACTTGACCTCGTAGCGCGGATGCCTGTCGCCGCTGAGCCCCACGAGGTAGGACTTGGCGCCCTCGGCGATGAAACTGTACGGGGTATTGTCGCTTACGACGAAGGAGAACCGCTTGACATAGAACGACTTGGCACCGGCGTCCCAATAGAGAGCGGTGAAGGTTTTGTCCGGGTCGAATTTCTCTATGAGCAGCACGTCGCCCTGGTACTTGTTCACCAGGTCGAACGAAGTGGTGTAGAACGTACCGTTCTTGAAGACGGCGAGCACCTTGTCGTCGTCCTTGAACTGGCCGAGCCAGATGCCGCGTCCGTCCTCGTTGAGCTTCTGGATGTCGGCATCGTACCAGATGTCCTTGCCCTCGATGGTGCTGACGCCCTTGCTCTTGAGCGTGACCTTCTGCACGGCGTACTTTGTGACAAGGTTGCCCCTGGCGGCCTTGCTCTTGATGGCCAGACTGGCGAAATCGTATTCCAGCGAGGTCTTCTTGAGGTTGGGCCTTGCGCGCAGCTGCACCTTCACCGTCTCCGCCTCGCCGTTGGGATTGGCCGTGAACCAGATGATCCTGGAGCCCGGCTCGCCAGTGGTGATGTCGTAGTCCTTGTCGCGGGTGATGCTGGTGATGGCGAACCTCTTGGCATAGTGGATGGAGGTCTTGCCCTGCCTGTAGATCACGTTGTAGGTCGTTCTGGTGTCGCCCCTGTTGAACACGCCCACATAGAGCAGGTCCTGCCAGAAGAACGCCTTGTCGGACACCTTGGTGATACGGTACTTGCCGTCCTTGCCTATGACGATGATCTCCGAGAGGTCGGAGCAGTCGCAGATGTACTCGCCCTCGTCCCTCTTCAGGCCTATTCCCACGAATCCCTCGGCCAGGTTGGCCATGAGCTTCGCGTTGTTGTTGATGACCTTGGTGGCGGCGATGGTCTCGAATCCGGTGAGCTCGGTGCGGCGCGGGAATTCCTTGCCGTACTTCTTCTTGAGGCCCTTGAACCAGTCTATGGTGTAGCGGTCGATATGGTCTATGTCGTCCTGCACGGCCCTCATCTCGTTCTCTATGGCGAAGATCTTCTCGTCCATCGCCTTGGTGTCGAACTTGGAGATCTTGCGGACCGGCTTCTCCACGAGCTTGAGGATGTCTTCCCGGGTGATTTCGCGGTGGAAGAGGTCCTGGTACTCCTTCATCCTGGAGAAGATGTCGTCCACCTGCTCCTCCCAGGTCTTCTGGTCGAGCTCGAGCACCTTGTAGATGCGGTTCTCGAAGAAGATGCGCTCGAGGGAGCTGTAGTGCCAGTCGTTCTCGAGTTCGTCCATCCTGATCTCCAGCTGCTGCTGCAGGAGGTCGCGGGTGTGGTAGGTGCCGTATTCCAGTATGTCGTTGACAGTCAGGAACTGGGGCTTGTTGTCCTTGATGACGCAGGCGTTCGGCGCGATGGTGCATTCGCAGTCCGTGAATGCGTAGAGCGCGTCGATGGTCTTGTCCGGGGACACATCGTTCGGAAGATGGATGAGGATCTCCACCTTGTCGGTGGTCATGTCCTCGATCTTCTTGATCTTGATCTTGCCCTTGTCCTTGGCCTTGAGGATGGAATCTATGAGGATGTGGGTGGTCTTGCCGTAGGGTATCTCGGTGATGGAGATGGTGTTCTTGTCGATCTTCTCGATGCGTGCGCGCACCTTCACGCTGCCGCCGCGCTTTCCGCACATATACTTGGTGCAGTCCGCGAAGCCGCCGGTGGGGAAGTCCGGATAGATCTCGTACGGCTTGCCCTCCATTATGGCCACGGATGCGTCCAGGAGCTCGTTGAAGTTGTGCGGGAGGATCTTGGAACTCATGCCCACGCCGATGCCCTCGGTGCCCTGGGCGAGCAGGAGAGGGAAGCGGACCGGGAGTTCGGTAGGCTCGAGGTTGCGGCCGTCGTAGGAATTCATCCAGTTGGTGATCTTCGGGTCGAATACCACCTCCTTGGCGAACTTGCTCAGGCGGGCCTCGATGTATCGCGGGGCCGCGTTGGAGTCACCGGTGAGGATGTTTCCCCAGTTTCCCTGGCAGTCCACCGTGAGCCCTTTCTGCCCGAGCTGGACGAGCGCGCCGAGTATGGACTGGTCGCCGTGCGGATGGTACTGCATCGCCTGTCCGACGATGTTGGCCACCTTGGTGTAGGCGCCGTCGTCCATGCGGTACATCGCGTGGAGCACGCGCCTCTGCACCGGCTTCAGGCCGTCCACGATATGGGGCACGGCACGGTGCAGGATCACGTAGGAGGCATAATCCAGGTACCAGTCCTTGAACATGCCGGAGAGCTTGTACTTGTGTGCGTCGCTCTCCAGCAGGCGGTTGAACTTGCCCGATTCCTCGGCACCCTCGGGAACCGCGATGTCGTCGTCTTCCAGTATTTCTTCGGTCACAATGTTCTCTTCTTCCATGTCTTTCCCAGTCTAATCTTCATAGCCGAATTTCCTCAGTTCCTTGCGGTTCTCCCTCCAGTCCGGGTCCACCTTCACGAAGATCTGGAGGAACACCTTCTTCTGGAAGAAATCCTCCATCTCCAGGCGTGCGGCGGTGCCGACCTTCTTCAGGGCCGCGCCCTGCCTGCCTATCACGATGCCCTTCTGCGACTCGCGCATCACGTAGATCACGGCTCCGATGTCGTAGCGCTCTTCCCCTTCCTTGAAGGATTCGATGCCCACTTCGCAGCAATAGGGGATCTCCTCCTTGTAGTTGAGGAGGATCTGCTCCCTGATGATCTCGGATGCGAAGAAACGCAGGTTCTTGTCGGTGAACGCGTCCTTGTCGAACCACGGCGGGCACTCCGGAAGCTTGCTCACGACAGCGTCGAGTATGCTCTCCAGGTTGAACTTCTCCTGCGCGCTCGCCGGGATGACGGTCGCCTCGGGAAGCCTGCCCTGCCAGTATTCCATCAGTTCCACGACCTTTTTCTGGTCGCTGATGTCAATCTTGTTGATCACGACGATCACCGGGCACTGGAGGCGCTGGAGCTTGACGACGTATTCCTCGTTCTTGTCCGCTTTCTCCACCGTGTCGGTGACGTAGAGGATGATGTCCGCGTCGCCTATCGCCCCGTCCACGAAGTTCATCATGTTCTGCTGGAGGCGGTAGGAGGGCTTGAGTATG
Source organism: uncultured Bacteroidia bacterium (assembly GCA_902787295.1). Classification (GTDB taxonomy): domain Bacteria; phylum Bacteroidota; class Bacteroidia; order Bacteroidales; family UBA932; genus Cryptobacteroides. Next base: position 22,083 of record CADAFW010000015.1, on the reverse strand, counting down.
CCCGGGGTGTCGGAATAGACGATCTGCCAGTCCTCCCCGTTCACTATGCCCATGATCCTGTGCCGGGTGGTCTGCGCCTTTGCGGTCACGATGGAGAGCTTTTCGCCCACCAGCGCGTTCATCAGCGTGGACTTGCCGACGTTGGGATTGCCGATTATGTTGACGAAGCCCGACCTGTGCATTATACGTAGGCTCCCATCTTGAGAATGTTGACTTCGCTTTCGGTGAGGTAGCGCCAGCCGCCCTTCTTGAGGCCCTTCTTGGTGAGGCCTGCGAAATAGACGCGGTCGAGTGCCTTGACGGAATAGCCGAGGGACTCGAAGATGCGGCGCACGATGCGGTTCTTGCCGGAGTGGATCTCGATGCCGAGGCGGCTCTTGTCGTTGTCGTCGATGAATTCGAGCTCGTCTGCCTTCACCTCGCCGTCGGAAAGTTCGATGCCCGTGAGTATCCTGTCATAGTCCTCCTGGCTGAGCGGACGGTCGAGCGCCACCTGATAGATCTTCTTCTTGTCGTAGGAAGGGTGGGTGAGGCGCTCCGCGATCTCGCCGTCGTTGGTGAGCATGAGCACGCCGGTGGTGTTCTTGTCCAGCCTGCCGACCGGGTAAACGCGTGCGCTGCAGCCCTTTACGAGGTCGAGGACGGTCTTGTCCGCGTGCGGGTCGCTGGCCGTGGTCACGAAGCCCTTGGGCTTGTTCATGATGATGTATACCTTCTCCTCGCCGCGGAGACGCTCGCCGTTGAAGCGGACGTCGTCGTCGTGGATGTTGACCTTGGTACCGAGTTCGGTGACGACCTCGCCGTTCACGGTCACCACGCCGGCCTGGATGAGGGTGTCGGCCTCGCGGCGCGAGCATACGCCGGAGTTGGCGATGAACTTGTTGAGGCGGATTTCGTCCTTGATCGGAGTCTGTACGGTGTCGGCGTCGGAGAATTCCCCTCCGTTGACCACCGGACGGCGGCTGATCATGCGGTTGATGCCCTCTGCGGACTCCTTGCTGAAGGTAGGCTGCGGCTTGTTGCCGGCCGGCTTGCGGCCTCCCTGGAACTTGCCGGGGCCCTTCTTGAATCCGGGCTTGGGACTGAAGCTCCTGCGCTCTCCGCCGAAGTTTCCGCGGCCCTCGCCGTAGCTCTTGTGCTCGCCGTAGTTGCTGCGTCCGCCGCTGAAATTGCTGCGGCCTTCGCCATAGCTCTTGTGCTCGCCATAGCTGCGGTGTCCGTCGCCCTGGCCATAGCTCCTGCGCTCTCCGCCGAAGTTTCCGCGGCCTTCGCCATAGCTTTTATGCTCGCCATAGTTCTTATGCTCGCCGTAGCTCTTGTGCTCACCATAGCCGCGCTGTCCGCCGCCATAGTTCCTGCCGCCCTGGCCGTAGCTGCGATGCTCTCCGCCCTGGCCGTAGCTCCTGCGCTCGCCGGAATTGCCGCGGCCTTCGCCGTAGCTCCTGTGCTCGCCGCCGAAGCTTCTGCGCTCTTCTGAATTGAATTCTACTCTTTCGGAATTGTTGTTTCCTGCGTTTTTCCTTGGTCTAAGTTTACGTCCTTCTTTGGTAAATTCTTCCATTGTGTAAGGGATGACTCACGTCATCATTTTAAATTGAAAATATAAGTTATCGTGCCCTCCTGCAATGCGGGGGCGTCTGCGCTCATGTTGAAATGGGTCTCCATGGCCGCCTTGCGCGCAGCGGCCCAGAGGGTCTTGTCGGTCACGGTGGTGCCGTCTGCTCCCGGCAAGGCTTTCTGCACCGTTCCATAGTTGTCCACCCAGATGGTCACCACCACGGTGCCGTTCTCCTGGCTGTTGTAGTTCGGACGCGGGATGTTGCCCACGGTGTTGCGCCCCTTGACGTGGGCGTTGGGCTTGCCGGAGGTGGCTCCGGTGGTCGTATTCCCTTCCGGGTGTCCGGCCGTGTACTTGTCCGAGGCCTTGGATGCGGCGTGCGGCGCCGTGAGGGTGGTGTCCTTCTGCGCCATTCCGGGGAAGGTAGCCCTCGGATCGAGCTTGGGCTCCTCCTTCTGGGGCACCGTCGGCGTATCCACGTCGCCGAAGTCGTCCTGTTTGGTCGCGGGCGTGAGGTTCTCCCTCTTCGCCACCTCCGGGGACTCCGCCTTCTGGACGAGTTCTATGGGTTTGGTCTTGTCAATCTCCTCCGCCTGGGGTTCGCGGCCCCTGAGCTGCTGGGTCACTTCTTCTTCCTCCTGCTCGAAGTCGATGAGGAAGCTGGTCTCCTGCGGCGGCGGGTAGAGGTATTTCATTCCTGTGAACGACACGAGCACGAGGGCGCACAGGTGGAGGCCGATCGTCAGCATTATGCCCACGATCGTGGAGTTGCGCTCCCTGTCGTTTCTTTCACGGAGATACTCTTTCATCACTCAGGCTGTGTTGCGAGGATAACCTTGTAGTGGTTGCGCTTGGCGATGTTCATCACCTGCACGATTTCCCTGATGGGGACGGATTCGTCCGAATAGATGGAGAAGGTGGGATCCTCCTCTGTCTGAAGCAGTTCCACGAGCTCGTCCTCGACCTCTTCGAGTTCCACGGGCTGCTGGTCTCCGTTCACGTGGTAGGTGTACTGGTCGTCTCCCCAGTCCTTGATGGAGACGCTCACGGTGGCCTTCGCGCTCACCTGGCCGGTGCTCTTGGGGAGCAGCAGCTTCAGCGCGTTGGGGTTGACCAGCGTGGAGGTCACCAGGAAGAAGATGAGCAGGAGGAACACGATGTCGGTCATGGACGACATCGAGATGTTCGGGTCCGCCTTAGTTGATCTCTTGAGTGCCATTGCGGGTTATTCTGATTTGACTGCCGCGTCCTCTTCCTCGCCGAGGGCGTCCATGAAGGTGATGGTGGCGCTCTCCATGTTATAGACGAGGTTGGAAATCCTTGCGTTGAGGTAGTTGTAGCCGAAGTATGCGAGGATACCGACGATGAGACCGCCGACCGTGGTGATCATTGCGGTGTAGATGCCTCCGGAGAGGAGGGAGATGTCGATGTTGTTGCCTGCGTTGGCCATGTCGAAGAAAGCGCGGACCATACCGATGACGGTTCCGAGGAATCCGATCATGGGGGCGCCGCCGGCGATGGTCGCGAGATAGGGGAGACCCTTCTCGAGGCGTGCCACTTCCACGTTGCCCACGTTCTCTACCGCGGTCTGTACGTCGCTCAGGGGCTTGCCGAAGCGCTGTACGCCGGCCTCGACCATCCTGGCCACGGGGGCGTCATACTTGGAGCAGAGCGTGAGCGCGGACTTCACCTTTCCTTCGTGGAGATAGTCGCGGATGTCCATGAGGAAGTCCTTGTCTATCTTGCCGGCCTGGGTGATCATCCAGAGCTTCTTTCCGAAGATGTAGATTGCGATGATGGAGAGTGCGAGGAGGACCCACATGAGCCAACCTCCCTTGGATGCCATCTCGATGAGTGAATAGGACATCTCCTGCTGCTGAGGGATCACCTCCGCTGCTTCCACGATGTCGGACTGAAGTAATGTGAAAAGCATATTGATAAGGTTTTGATTTCCGGTTTTAGCCTAATGTACAAATATCGTGCAAATATAACATAAAAAACGCACCTCCGCAACGTACGTGCGTGTAAAAAGTGCTAACTTTGCACATTGTGAACATTGTGCGATGAAAAGACCGTTTTCCAACCTGATTGCCATCCTCCCGCTGCTGTCCGCCGCGGCGCTCGCGCTGTCGTGCGGCGGCCCTTCCGGGGACAGGCAGTATGTCCTGGGCGGGGTGATGGAAGTCGAAGGCCGCCAGGGGGTTGCCGCCGACTCGTCGTTCTACTACGTTTCCGGCAGCACGGCCCTATATAAATATGACCGGGACGGGCACCTGCTGATGCAGACCGTCTCCCCGTTCGATTCGCTGGCCCTCGAGGCCAACCATTTCGGCGACATCGACGTCTACGGGGGCGAGATCTTCACCGGCGCGGAGACCTTCCTGGACGGCGTAGGGCACAATATCCAGGTCGCCGTGTACGATGCCGCCACCCTCGGCTACAAGTATTCCATCGACTGGCTCGCCGAGTCCGGCCAGGTGGAGGTTTGCGGCCTTGCGGTGGACCGTGAGCACGGCCGCGTCTGGATGGCCGACTGGGTGCAGGGCCACGAACTCTACTGCTACGACATCGCGACGCGCTCGTACCTCGGGAAAGTCCGGCTGGACCCCGCCCCGCGCCTTCAGCAGGGCATTTTCTGCCTCTCCGACGGACGGATGGTCATCTCCGCCGACGACGGCGATGCCGACAAGGACGAGCCTGACCACCTGTATGTCTGCGAGCTTTATCCCGGAGGGCGGGACCTCGTCGCCGGGAGCTCCGACGGGGAGCCTGCCGTCGTGCCGGTGAGCCTCTTCCGCGAAATGGGCGACTTCCGCAGGGCCGGAGAGATCGAAGGCCTCTGCTTCGACCCGCTCGACGGAGCGCTGATGGTGCTTTCCAACCGCGGTTCCCGCATAGTGCTCGGTATGGTCAAGGGCTTCTATGATGGCTACGACCGCGAAATCCACGAAATCCACATCTACCGATGAGATACAAGATTATCCTGAGCTATGACGGCTCCGCCTTCAACGGCTGGCAGGTGCAGCCTGACGCCCCCACGGTGCAGGGAGCGCTGGAAACGGCGCTGGGCACGCTCCTGAGGGAGAAGATCGCCGTCACGGGCGCCGGACGCACCGACACCGGCGTGAACGCTTCGTACTACGTGGCGCATTTCGACGGCCCCGAGGCCGATGCTGCAGACCTGTGCTACAAGCTGAACGCCATCCTGCCGCCGCAGATTTCCGTTTCCTCCGTCGAGCCCGCCGCTGCGGACTTCCACGCCCGATTCGACGCGAAACAGCGCGAATACACCTATTACCTGCATCGCAGCAAGGACCCGTTCCTGGCGTCCCGGTCCTATCTCTGCGGCTATCCCGTGCTGGATTTCGATGCGATGAACAGGGCTGCGGAGCACATCCTCGGAACCCACGATTTCTCCTGTTTCGAGAAGACGGGAGGCGACAACAAGACCAGCATCTGCACCGTGACCGCCGCGAAGTGGGAACGTTACGAACCGGAGATCGCCACTGGCACCGAGTGCTGGCGCTTCACCGTCTCTGCGGACAGGTTCCTGCGCAACATGGTGCGCGCCATTGTCGGCACGCTGCTCGAGGTGGGGCGCGGGCGCCGCACTCCCGAATCGGTCGCCGGACTCGTCGCAAACGGTGACAGGTGCGCTGCCGGAGAGTCGGTTCCGGGACACGCTTTGTTCCTCTCGGGCATCAGATACGAGTAGACTTTACTGATGTACTTGACAGCCTGCGGAACTTTACAGCCAACCCGTCTCAAGGGCCTGCAACTGCAATCTTACCTTTACAGCCGTTTTTATGCGCGCGCGGGCGCCTCGCGGGCATAGAATTTGCGGCGTAATTGCGCGCACTGTTAAAAAGGTGATAATTCAAATTCAGATATGGAAAGTGTAAACATCAAGGAACTCAACGACCGCATCCAGAAGGAAAGCGGATTCGTGGATCTGCTTCAGCTCGAGATGGGCAAGGTCATAGTCGGCCAGAAGCACCTCGTGGAGAATCTGATGATCGCGCTCCTGGCCAACGGCCACATCCTCCTCGAGGGTGTGCCCGGACTTGCCAAGACCCTGGCCATCAGCACATTGGCAAAGGCCGTGAACGCCAAGTTCAGCCGCATCCAGTTCACCCCCGACCTGCTTCCTGCCGATGTCACCGGCACCCTCATCTATTCCCAGAAGAAAGAGCAGTTCGAAGTCCACAAGGGTCCCGTCTTCGCCAATTTCGTGCTTGCGGACGAGATCAACCGTGCTCCCGCCAAAGTGCAGTCGGCCCTTCTCGAGGCCATGCAGGAGCGTCAGGTGACCCTCGGAGATTCCACATACAAGCTCCCCGAGCCGTTCCTCGTGATGGCCACGCAGAACCCCATCGAGCAGGAAGGCACCTACCCTCTCCCCGAGGCCCAGGTGGACCGTTTCATGCTCAAGGTCGTCGTCAGCTATCCTAAGAAGGAAGAGGAGAGGCTCATCATCAGGATGAACAATTCCGGCGAATTCCCGCAGCCGAACGCCGTGGTGAGTCCCGAAGACATCGTCCGTGTACATCGTGGACATCGTCTATGCGACCCGCACCCCGGAGGACTACAACCTCCCCGACCTCAAGAACCTCATCTCCTTCGGCGCATCGCCACGTGCCAGCATCTCGCTCAGCATGGCCGCGAAGGCCTACGCCTTCATCAAGCGCCGCGGATACGTGATTCCGGAGGACGTGCGCGCCGTGTGCCCGGAGGTCCTGCGTCATCGTATCGGCCTTACCTATGAGGCTGAGGCAGAGAACGTTACTCCGGAAGAAATCATCAACCAGGTCATCAATGCGGTCATAGTTCCGTAATCCGTGATGGCAAGGCAGACGAGCAATCAGTCGGCAACGGACCTTCTGCGCAAGGTCCGCAAGATAGAGATCCGGACCAAGGCCCTGTCCCACCAGATCTTCGCCGGGGAATACCATTCTGCGTTCAAGGGACGCGGCATGGCGTTCAGCGAGGTGCGTGAGTACCATTGGGGCGACGACGTCCGTTCCATGGACTGGAACGTCACGGCGCGCCTCCGCTCCCCGTATGTGAAGGTGTTCGAGGAGGAGAGGGAACTGACGGTCGTGCTCCTTGTCGACGTGAGCCGTTCGGGACTCTTCGGAACCGCTGTGCAGACCAAGCGCGACCTGCTTGCCGAGATTGCCGCAGTGCTGAGTTTCAGTGCGATACTCAACAACGACAAGGTCGGAGCCCTGTTTTTCAGCGACAAGGTGGAGAAATTCATCCCGCCGAAGAAGGGCCGCAGCCATCTCCTGCACATCATACGCGAGATGCTCGAACTCCAGCCGACTTCCGACGGCACCGACCTCGGAATGGCGCTGGAGTACCTTACCAACGCCATCAAGAAGAGGTGCACTGCGTTCCTGCTGAGCGACATGCTCGATGTGGACGCCGACGGCAACCCGCGCTACGAGGACGCCCTCAAGGTGGCGGCCGGCCGCCACGACCTCAGCGTCATCCGGGTCCACGACCCGCGCGAGCGCACCATCCCGGACGTCGGACTCGTCCACGTGAAGGACGGGGAATCCGGCGAAGCCTCCTGGATCAACACTTCTTCCAAACGCGTAAGGCGTTCATACTCAGCATGGTTCTCCACCGTAGCCGACAAGCAGCAGAAACTCTTCAACAGATATCATATAGACAACGTCGACATTGCCACCTCCGATGACTACGTCAAGGGGCTGATGGCACTGTTTGCAAAACGATGAATATACTGACTCTCATACTGGCCGCACTCCTGGGCGTCACGCCTGCAGGCAAGGCTTTCCTCGAGCCCCTGCATCCGCGCGACAGCATCCTCATCGCGGACCAGCTCCGATACGGCCTGCAGCTGGACGACGTTGCCCCGGGCACCGGACTGGCGCTCGCGGACCTGTCGCCTTTTTCCAACGACACCCTCACCTTCCTCGGAGGATGGCAGGCCGATACCCTCATCGACGGCAAGCACGCTTCCCGCAAGGCCATAGCCAAGGCCCTGAAGGAAGGCAAGCCGCTGAGCATCAAGACCTGGGTCACCGTCGCCCCCTTCGAGGAGGGCCGGTACATACTGCCTGACCTCCCTGTAGTGAAGGTCACCGGAGGCAAGGCCGACACCCTTCTTTTCGAGGGACTGGAGATGGAGGTGAAAACCATGCCGGTGGACACCAACACCTTCGTAATCAACGATATAAAAGGCCAGACCGAGTACCCGCTGACCATGGCGGAACTCGCCCCGTGGATCGCCGGGCTCGCCCTGCTGTCCGCTGCCCTGGTGCTCGGCACCCTGCTGATCATCAGCCTTTCCAGGCGCCGCAGGGAGAAGGAATCCGGCTACGTGGAGCCCGATTACATCATTGCCCTCCGCGCCCTGGACAGGTACCGTTCCGACAAATACTGGGCTCCGGACAAGCAGAAACAGTTCTATTCCGGCATCACGGACACCCTCAGGGCCTATATGGACTCCCGCTTCGGCGTGGATGCGCCCGAGATGACCACTGCTGAGATCTTCGATGCGCTCAAGAACGACCCCGACCTGACCCCGGAACTGTACACGGAGGCCAAGGAACTCTTCGAGCTCGCCGATTTCGTCAAGTTCGCCAAGCACACGGCTTCCGACGAGGACAATGCGAAGGCGCTGCCTGCGGCCGTAAGGTTCGTGACCGGCACCTATCGGATTGATACTGTAGAAGATAGCGGAGAGGAGGCCGCGGAGAAGTAATGTTCTTCGAATATCCCGCACTCCTGTGGCTCCTGGCCGTCCCGGTCCTGCTCATAGCGCATTATCTGTGGCAGGAACTCTCCGGGCGCAAGCCGCATCTGCGCGTGTCCACCATCATCCCGTGGAAGAAGGAGGGGATGTCGGTACTGGCGGTGCTGAGGCACCTGCCTTTCGTCTTGCGGATTGCTGCCATCAGTCTGATTATCATAGCGATAGCCCGCCCGCGCTCGTCCAGCGACGTGGAGAAAGTCAACACCGATGGCATCGACATCGTGCTTGCGATGGATGTCAGTACCAGTATGCTGGCGCGCGATTTCAAGCCGGACCGCATCAGCGCCGCCAAGGACATAGCGGTGGAATTCATAGCCCAGAGGCCCACTGACCGTATGGGAATAGTGGTCTTCGCCGGTGAAAGCTACACCCAGTGCCCCCTGACCACGGACCGCGCCACCCTCATCAACCTTATGAAGGAGGTCCAGACCGGCCTCATCGAGGACGGCACCGCCATAGGCAACGGCCTTGCGACCGCAGTGGCCAGGATGATGGATTCCGATGCCCCCAGCCGCGTGGTGATACTCCTCACCGACGGCGTGAACAACAGGGGTGCGGTCGCCCCGCTCACCGCTGCGGAGATTGCCAAATCCTACGGCATACGCGTCTATACAATAGGTGTGGGCGCCAACGGAATGGCCCCGTATCCGGTGATGACGCAGTGGGGCGTGGAGGTGCAGAACATGCAAGTGGAGATAGACGAGGACCTGCTGAAACAGATCGCAGAGAACACCGGAGGCCGGTATTTCCGCGCCACGGACAACACCAAGCTCTCCGAGATCTATTCCGAGATCAACAAAATGGAGAAGGCTCGCACCACCGTGGACAGCTTCCCCGTCTATAAGGAGCTGTTCGGCAAATATGCGCTCGCCGCGCTCATCTGCCTGCTGCTCGAACTTGCAGTGAGACTTTTACTGAGGAGGATGCCGTAATGCTGATATTCGCTTCACCTGTCTATCTGTGGCTCCTGCTCCTCGTGCCCGTCATTCCGGCGGTGTACGGCATTTTCAGGGCGCTCCGCCGCCACCGCATCCGCAAATTCGGTGACGAGGCCCTCGTGAACGCGCTCATGCCGTCCTGGTCCGGTGCCAAGGGCTGGGTGCGCATAGTGCTCTTCACCCTCGCCTTCCTCTGCTTCGTGCTCGGCCTGGCCCGTCCCCAGATAGGTGCCAAGCTCAAGGAACGCGAAACCAGGGGTGCGGAGATAATGATCTGCCTCGACGTTTCCAATTCCATGCTTGCCGAGGACTACTCCCCGAACCGCCTGGAGCGCGCCAAACTGGCGATTTCCCGCATCGTGGACAAGCTCGAGGGCGACCGCATCGGCCTCATAGTCTTCGCCGGCAGTTCCTTCGTGCAGCTGCCCATCACCACGGACTACATCTCCGCGAAAATGTTCATGGGCAGCATCAGCACCGAATCCGTGCCCGTCCAGGGCACTGCCATCGGGGACGCCATCCTCACGGCGGCGAAGAGCTTCAGCGCCCAGAGCGAGAAGAGCCGCGCCATCATCGTGATCACCGACGGCGAGAACCACGAAGACGACGCCGTGGATGCCGCAAAACAAGCCCACGAGGGCGCCGGTGCCAAGGTCTATACCATTGGCGTGGGCAGTCTCCGGGGCGAACCCATCCCCATGGACGGCGGCCTGATGAAGGATTCCGAGGGCAACATCGTGGTCACCAGGCTCGACGAGGAAAGCCTCAGGCAGGTGGCCGGTGCCGGCGGCGGTGCCTACGTGCACGCTGCCAATGACGAATTCGGCCTCAATCCCATCATAGACGACATCCGCCGCATGGAGGATGAGCGCTTCAATTCCGTCGTGTTCGAGGAATACGACGAGCAGTATATGTATTTCTTCGGCGCGGCCCTGCTGCTTCTCGTGCTCGAGATGCTCGTAGGGGAACGCCGGCTTCGCAGGAGGATTTTCGAATGAAAAGATATGTAGCGGCATCGTTGCTCGCGTTCGTGTGCATCTGCGCCTCGGGACAGACCGACCGGCGCTGCGTGCGCGACGGCAACCGCGATTTCGCAAAGGACGATTTCCGCTCTGCTGCAGTGGATTACGGCAAGGCGGTCGCGATGGACACCACCTCCTTCGCCGCCCAGTACAACCTGGCCTCGTGCCTCTACAGGATGGGGGACTACCAGGGCGCTGGGCAGGCCTTGGACGCCGTAAAGGCATCCGTGCCCCAGGCCGGCACCAGGGCTGCCGCGAGGAAGGATCCGGCCCGCGAGGGCTTCGTGCGCAATTCGGTGGCCGACTGGCACTTCAACCGCGGCGACATAGCCCTGCAGACCAAGGACTACGCCTCCGCAGTGCAGGAGTTCAGGACATCCTTGCTGATGAACCCCGATGACCTCGAGGCCAAGGAGAATTACATCTACGCCAAGAAGATGCTCCAGAATCAGCAGGGCGGAGGCGGCCAGAACCAGCAGGACCAGCAGAATCAGCAGGACCAGAACCAGCAGGATCAGCAGAACCAGCAGAATCAGCATAATCAGCAGGACCAGCAGGATCAGGACCAGCCGCAGCCTTCCGAAAGCAAGATTTCTCCCCAGCAGGCCCAGCAGATGCTGAGGGCCATGCAGGCTGAGGAGAAGAAGACACAGGACAAGGTCAACAAGGAAAAGGCGGAGATGATGCAGTCCCGCCAGAAGGAGAAGAATTGGTAGTATGAGAAGACTTCTGACAGCAATACTGATCGCGGCGACGGCGCTGACCGCCTCCGCGCAGTCCTCCATCAAGGTTTCCGCGCCCAACCTGGTGGCGCTCGACGAGCAGTTCAGCGTGACCTTCACCATTTCCGGAGAGGCCCCGTCGGACTTCCAGTGGGAAGCTCCTTCGGATTTCCGCCTCGTCTGGGGTCCGCAGAAGGGCAGCTCCACCAGCATCAGCATAGTGAACGGGAAGCACACCCGCTCTTCGCAGACCACTTATTCATACGTGCTGCTCCCCAAGAGCACCGGCAAGTTCACCCTGCCTCAGGCATTTGCCACCGTGAAGGGCGACAGGGTGGCCTCCAAGGCCCATTCCATAGAAGTCGTGAGCAACGGCGCGAAGCCCGCCGACCAGAACCAGGGCGGCGCAGCTCCCAACGTGCAGTCCCGCGGCCAGGCGGCCGATCCCCAGTCCAATGCCGCCAGGACGGGCACCGTGGGCGGGGACGACCTGTTCCTGCGCCTGTCCCTGAGCAAGACCAGCGCCGTGGTGGGCGAGACCCTCACGGCGACCCTCAAACTCTACCAGCGCGTGAACATCTCCGGCTTCGAGGACATCAAGTTCCCGGCCTTCAACGGTTTCTGGAGCCAGGAGCTCCAGTCTCCCACCAGCATCGAATTCCGCCGCGAGAGCGTCGGGGACATCATATACAACGCGGCCGTGCTGCGCTCGTGGACCCTTATCCCGCAGCAGTCCGGTGACATCAAGATCGATCCGGCCGAAATGGTTTGCCTGGTGAACGTCAGGACCGGAAAGCAGTCCGGCAGCATCTTCGACAGCTTTTTCCAGGAAGACTACCAGACCATACGCAAACGCCTATCCACCCCCGCACAGACCGTCCACGTGAGGCCGGTGCCTGCCGGCGCCCCGGCGTCTTTCGGCGGCGGAGTGGGCAGTTTCCGCATGTCCGCCGGCCTCACCCGGGATTCGCTCCAGACACACGACGCCGCCTCGCTGAAGGTCACGGTCACCGGAAAAGGCAACCTTTCCCTTCTTTCCGCACCCGACATCGTCTTCCCGCCGGATTTCGAAGTCTATGACGTGAAGACCACGGACACCCGCGACAGCAGGATCTTCGAATACCCGTTCATTCCCCGCAGCAGCGGTGAATTCACGATAGGTCCCGTAGAATACAGCTATTATGACATCGCCAAGGGCAGTTATGTGACCCTCCGCAGCCCCGAGATGCCCATCAAGGTCAGCAGGAGCCCCGGGGATGCTGTTGCGCCCGCCGGTTCCGGCCAGCTCATCCAGCCTTCCAACCGCAAGGACGTCAAGGACTTGGGCAGCGACATCAGGTTCATCTCCACCGGTGCTCCGAAGCTTTCCCGCACCGGCAGTTTCTTCGTCGCATCGCCCGGATTCCTGGCCGCCACCATCCTGCTTCTCCTGCTCGCCGCTGCCCTCTATTTCGCATTCAGGAGCATAGCGGCGCGCCGTGCCGACGTGGTGGGCAGCAAGAACCGCGCTGCCACCAAGATGGCCCGCAAGCGCCTCTCCGCCGCCAAGGACTTCCTCGGGCGCGACCTCTACACCGCGTTCTACGAGGAATTGCACAAGGCCCTCCTCGGATTCGTTTCCGACAAGTTCAACCTGGATGCCGCCGAAATGTCCAGGGAGAACATCGCAGCCCGCCTGTCCGAAGCCGGAGTGCGGGAGGAGTCCGTCAGCGCCTTCATAGGCCTGCTGGAGGCCTGCGAATTCGCCAGGTATGCCCCTGATTCGGGCCACGAGGCGATGAATGCCCATTATGAGAGCGCCCTGAGCGTCATCTCTTCCATCGATGACAATATGAAAAGGAAAACCAGGATACCCGGAGCCGGTGCCGCAATTTTGGCGCTGCTGCTGACGCTCCCGTTCACCTCCGGCGCCGCCGACCGCGCGGACTCACTCTGGACCTCCGGCGTCGCGGCCTACACCGAGGGCCGCTGGGATGCCGCGCAGGAAGCGTGGGAATCGATTCTCGCCACGGGGGAGTCCTCCGTCGTACTATATTATAATATAGGTAATGCCTGCTTCAAGCGGTCCGACCTGTCACACGCCATCCTCAATTACGAGAAGGCCTTGAAACTGGACCCTTCCTACGCCGACGCCCGCTATAACCTGGAGTTTGCGAACTCGATGATCCAGGACAGGATTGAGAACGTGCCCGAATTCTTCCTCAAAACTTGGATCCGGAACGCGTCCAGAACCCTTTCTTCGGGCGCATGGGCGGTATTTTTCCTTATTTTTCTGGCCGGAACGCTCGCCCTGCTGCTGTTTTTCCTGCTGTCCTCGCGTACCGCCCTGCGCAAGGCCGGCTTCTTCGGAGGCATAGCCTGTGCGCTTCTGGCGGCCCTGTGCCTGGGTTTCTCGCTGGGCCAGCGCCGGGACTGCCTGACCATGGACAAGGCCATAGTCACGGCATCCGTCTCACCGGTGAAAAGTGCCCCTGGAGGCGGCTCTGTGACCGATTTGTTCGTCCTTCATGAAGGTACGAAAGTCTCCGTGCTGAGCGAAGTCGGGGAGTGGTGCAACATAGAACTCTCCGACGGACGGCAGGGATGGATACGGCATCCCGACATAGAAATCTTCTGATTCAAGCGTTTCAAGGGCCCCGGCAGTTTTTGTCGGGGCCTTTGCTTGGCGCCGTTCAAACGATGATTTTTTTCAAAAAAACTTGGAATTACGAAGATTAGTTCATAATTTTGCAGAGTGCGTATAGTGTGGAATAGGCTCTAGACGCGCGCTTTTGGCTAGAAAAAAGAAAAAATAAACATAGTTTATCGATATGAATTTCAAAAGGATTTTCTTGGTCCTCACCGTTGCTCTCATGAGCGCGGGGATCGCGTCTGCGCAGCAAAGCAAGTCAGACAAGACACTTGAGTTCAACCCTCACTGGTACATCCAGGCGCAGGGCGGTGTCGGATACACCGTCGGCGAGGGCAATGACTTCACCAAGCTTCTTTCTCCTGCTGCCTACCTCAACGTAGGTTACAACTTCACTCCGGTAGCCGGACTCCGTTTCGGTGTCGGCGGATGGCAGGGCAAGGGTTTCCATGTTTTCGAGAACACGGACTATGCCTTCAAGTTCGCGCATGCCTACGGGGATGTCATGTTCAACATCAGCAACCTCATCGGTGGCTACAAGCATGACAGGGTTGTCTCCTTCATCCCGTACATCGGTCTCGGCGCTTTCGTCGGACTCGAGAACGCCAAGGCTCAGACCCTCCGTTCCACCAACAACGAGCAGATGACTCTCCTCTGGCAGCCGGTAAGGCCTTTCTTCCTTGCCCGCGGTGGTATGCAGGTTGACTTCCGTCTCACCGACAATCTTTCCCTCAACCTCGAGGGTGCCGTGAACGGAACCGACGACCACTTCAACTCCAAGGATGGTGACAACATCGACTGGCAGATCGACGCTCTTCTCGGTCTGACCTACCGCTTCGGCGCCACTACCCGTGCTTCCGAGGCTTATGCCGCCGAGAAGGCCCTTGCTGACGCAATGGCAGCCGCCGCAGCAGCTGAGGCAGCCGCAAAGAAGGCTCAGGATGACGCCCTCAAGGCAGCCGCAGAGGCGAAGAAGGCCGCTGAGGATGCAGCCAAGAAGGCCGCAGCCGAGGCTGAGGAGGCCATCAAGGCCGCCCAGGCCGCAGCAGTTCCTGCAAAGCCGTCCTGCAACGTCTTCTTCAAGCTTGACAGCTCCGTCATCCAGGAGGAGGAGAAGTACAAGATCGACAATGTCTGCGGTTATATGCTCTCCAACCCGGATGCAGTGGTCGAGCTCGTCGGCTATGCTGACGTCCAGACCGGTAACCCGACCTACAACCAGGGAATCTCCGACCGCCGTGCAAAGGCAGTCGCCAAATATATCAAGGCGAAGGGCATTGCTGCCAATCGCATCGTAACCGACCACAAGGGTGATACCGTCCAGCCGTTCGCTGTGAACGAGGAGAACCGTGTGGTTATCTGTACTCTTGAATAATCTCTAATCTATTTATTTATCTACTACAATCATTATGAAAATTAATTTTTCAAAGATCGCAGCATTACTCTTCGCAGGAGTAATCTGCCTCGCACCTGGTTGTACAGATTACCAGTCCGACATCAACGACATCTATGCAAAGATCGACAAGTTGGCGGACAAGG
This sequence comes from uncultured Bacteroidia bacterium, assembly GCA_902787295.1. GTDB lineage: Bacteria > Bacteroidota > Bacteroidia > Bacteroidales > UBA932 > Cryptobacteroides. The sequence continues at coordinate 6,891 of CADAFW010000015.1, read as the reverse complement.
AATCTGTTTCTAATCTGAAGCAGCAGGTGGCTGGTCTTGAGGCTACCCTCAACACTCTCGTTGAGACTGCCAAGACCCATGCTACCAAGGCTGAACTTTTGGCTGCCAAGACCGATCTTGAGAATGCCGACGCGGCAATCAACAAGAGGATCGACGACCTCAACACCGCTCTTGGTGGAAGGATCGACAAAGTCGCTGGCGAACTTTCCACTCTGAGGAATGAGTTCAACACCCTTTCTACGCAGTTCGCTGAGTTCAAGGGTACCGTTACCACGACTCTCAAGAATCTTGGTGACGAGGACGTAAGGCTCAACACCAAGATTGACGACACGGCAAGGGAACTCGGCAACAGGATCGACGGTATTGCCCAGCAGCTCGCTACCGAGACCAGCAACCGTGAGGCTGCTGACGTAGTTCTCGGCAACAGGATCGACGCTGCCGTTACAAAGGCTGAGACTGACCTCGCTGCTGCAAAGGCTGACCTCTATGCTGCCATTGGCACTGAGGCCAAGACCCGCAAGGCTGCTGACTCCCTCCTCCAGGTCGCTGTTGACGCTGAGGCTGAAGCCCGCGTCAAAGCTGACGGGGCTCTTGATCTCGCCATCAAGGCTGAGAAGGAGCGCGCTGAGGGCGCCGAGAAGCTTCTCAATGATGCTATCGTTGCTGAGGCTGCCGCCCGCGCTGCCGCTGACTCGGTTATCCGCGTTCTCGCTGATAACGAGACTGCTGCCCGCAAGCTCGCTGACTCCCTCCTCAATGAGGCTATCAAGGCTGAGACCGAGCGTGCAACGAACGCCGAGGAGCTCCTCGATAAGGCCGTCAAGGCTGAGGCTGTCGCCCGCGCAACCGCTGACTCTCTCTTCAATGTTGAGCTCGCCGGCGTGAAGGAAGACCTCCAGAATCTCTCCGACGACTATTTCGCTTTCAAGGCCGCTACCAACAAGACGCTCAAGAACCATGAAGATCGCATTGCCGCCGCTGAGCTTGCAATCAAGGACATCAAAGAGGTCCAGATCCCTGCTATCAACGCTCAGATCAAGGCCCTCAAGGAGACTGATTCCCTCCTCGCCCAGGGTATCTCTGATGTAGCTGACTCTCTCGCTGCATACAAGGCTGTAACCAATGCGACCATCAAAGTTATGCAGGACGCTATCGACGACATCGTCGTTGTGAACAAGCAGCAGTCCGACTCTCTCAAGGAAGCCTTCAAGAAGTTCGACGACTATGTCCTCAAGACTGTCTTCGAGACCTATAAGGCAGAAGTCCAGGAGAAGCTCGATGCAAAGGCTGACACCGCTGCCCTCAATGCAGTTTATGATGAGCTCAACCTCCGTCTCCTCCCTCTCGAGGCCTACAAGGTCAAGCTCGAGACCGAGATCATCCCTGAACTCCAGGCTATCGACGCGGAACTCCGTCACGACGTAGATTCTCTCTGCAAGGAAGTTGACGGCCTCAAGGCCCGCATGGACGATGCCGAGGAAGCGATCGCCGCTATCAAGGACTCCCTCGTTGAGCACCAGCTCCGCATCGCCGCCCTCGAAGGACGCATGACCGCCGCTGAAGGCCGTCTCGATGTTCTCGAGGAGCAGGTCAACGAACTCCTCAACCGCATCCAGAGCGTTGAGTTCGTTCCTGACTATGACGATTGCAAGGCTACCATCAACTACCTCCAGATCGGCCGCAGGTACTATCCTGCTACCTCTACCTTCACTTACAAGGTTTACCCGGCTGAGATTGCAGAGCGTCTCGCAACTGCAATGGAGAAGGCTCTCACCTCCGATGATGAAGGCCTCGCTGAGGTTTACTTCGACGTTGTTCCTGTGAAGACCCGCTTCCCTCTGAGGGACGAAGAGGCTTCCATCGATCTCCAGATCGACTCCGTCGCTGTTTCCGATCGCACCAAGGGTGCCATCACCTTCTATGTCAAGGCTGTCAACGCCGATGACTTCTATATTCCTGAGGAGAAGATCGCAGGCTACAGCACTGCCAGCGGTTTCCCTGTTGTCACTCCTGGCACCTGGGCTGGTTGGATGAATCAGTTCGCTAGCGCTTGGCCGGAGGACGACGACTATATGAACGGTCCTGGATTCCCGGTTCTCCCCGGCGGTCCGCTCGTTCCCGTCGTTCTTGAGCCTGGTAATGGTTACATCATCGGCAGGGCTGACGCTGACGAGCCTGAGACTGAGTTCCCTAAGGGCCAGGGCAGCGTTGACACCGGTCTTACCGGCGAATTCCTTGGCTATTACTTCGGTCTCCCTCTTAACACTCCTGGTATCGCCCTCCCGTTCTATCTCGAGGAGATGCTTGCTGAGGAACTCGACGTTTACGAAGAGGAAGAGGATGCAGTTCACCAGGACTACGCTTCCTGCCTCGTGATCGAGAAGAACTTCGAAGGCAATGTAATCACTTCCGAGTACAATGTCTGGGCTCAGAACCCGACCGTTGCTGTTCCCGGTGGTTTCGCTCGTAAGCAGACTGAGGGTCAGTACGATCCTGAGGGAACTTATCACTACATCGTTGCAACCGAAGACTGGATCGAGTACACTTCCGACAAGAAGTCCGTCCTCGCCGAGGGTATCGTTCCTGCATTCACCGTCAACGGCCAGATCATGACCGTCGAGGATCTTGCTAAGCTTACCGGCGTCGATCTTCCTGTTTCCTTCGCTTGCACCACCGCTGTCTTCGACAACAACGCTGAGGACGCTCTCCGCATCTTCGGTCACGCTATTGCTCCTGCAACTGACGAGCAGAAGGCTCCTTACGTGATCGCTCCTGCTGGATATGGTCTCCCTAACATCCAGGCTCTCATCGACAAGCTTGGCGAGGATGATCCGGACATCGCTGTCGAGGACATCCTTGGCAACGCTGCTGACGAGATCACCTATGTCAACGTCAACCTCGAAGGTGAGCCTGCAGCTCGCAAGGCTGCTGTCGGCACCTACACCGCTGCTATCTACGCTGCATACGTGGGCGGCTACCTCATGCTCGCTTACGGTGACGTCCACATCGTCAAGGTACAGGCTTACGCTAAGGGTACCGCCGAGATCGTCTGGACCTACAGCAAGGATGTCGCTACCGACGCCGCTCTCTGGGCTGATGAAGATGCAGACGCTGTTTACGAGCGCGAGTACGATGAAGACCTCGTTCCTGTCAAGGTTGGTGACAACAACCTCGAGGAGAAGGCCGTCACTCTCGACGAACTCACCGATGTAACCATCGACGAGGTCCAGATCTTCACCATGCCTGACAGCGTGGAAGTTGATTACGACGAAATCGAAGGTGTTGTTTACTTCAGGAATGAGGATGACAGCCTCCAGGTTGACCTCTATAACTTCGCTTGGGACACCACCTACCTCGTACGTGTTGTCTACGAGACTGAGACCGCTACCGTCACCGGTGAGTGGTATGTGAAGACCATCGATCGCAACCGCGAGAAACTCGTCGTTGACTTCGGCACCACCGATATCACCTACGAGAAGGATCTCGATACCAATTACACGATGCAGAAGCCTGGCGAGGATCTCTATGATCTCCTTGCTGAGTGGTGCAAGCCTGGTATCTTCGATATCGATGCTACTGAGTGGACTGAGGACAACCTCGGTGAGGAAACTCATTATCCTGATATGACCAACGCTGTTGAGCCTTACGGCTACGATGAGGACTTCAACCTTGGTCAGGGTGTTGAAACATGGCGTCACATCAACTATGCTGACGATGAGATCACCAAGCCTGTGGTTATCCCTGCTGACCTTACCTTCTGGACCTACTACGGACAGGAAATCGAGTTCATCGGCAATGCGAACATCGTTGCTCCTAAGTTCGACTTCCGTCACAACACCTACCGTGTATTCGGTAAGTACGAGAAGGATGGTTCCGTGATCGCTCTTTACGCTCCTTACGAGCTCAAGACTATCGGTCAGGACGAGCTTGGTGGTGACAAGGTTGAGGGAACCGGCGTGAAGGTCCCGTTCTACACCAAGGTCGATCCTTACTACCAGACCGAGAAGTGGAACCTCACTCACTTCGACGTACAGCTCGTCAACCTGCCTGAGGCCTTCATCATCGTCGATGAGAATATGGAGACTGCAGACACCACCGGTACCGGTCTTGTCGAGTACTTCAGGTTCGCTGACGATCCTGAGACCGGCGCAGAGTTCGTACCTGAGTCCAACGTCGACGATCGTGACAACACCATCATCGAGATCAAGGATACCACCGACGAGATTACCGGCATCAGCTGCGAGTACGCTCTGTACTATCACGGCTTCGACGAGCAGGTTCCTGTCTACGGCGGTCTCTACATCCTCAACAGCGACAGCAGCCGCTTCGACTTCCCGACCTCATTCGATGAGGGACACAAGGCCATCTACGCTGCTAAGCTCCCTGCTGCAGATCCTGACACTGTCGGACGTTACGCTGATTACAACGTAGTCAAGTTCAACCCTCTCCACGACCTCAAGAGCCCGAAGACCGTTGAAATGCCTGTCTACAATGCTGAGACCTACCAGACTCCTGTACTCCAGTACCTGTCACTCAAGGATCAGCGTCGCTACGATCCCGAGGATCCTAAGTCCGTCGAGTTCGCTGAGGACAATGACATCACCAACGGTGTCGAGCTGTTCGGCGAGAACGGTGCCTGGAAGGTCGGTGACGATGCCAACGGCTTCGCAGCTACTGTCAAGGCCGACTCCGCATACGACATCATTCCTTCTTACACCTATGACTTCGATGACGAGAGCGTTGACGTCGACATCAAGAATGCCGTCTCCTTCGCTACCGATCCTCAGACCGATGAGGTTCTCCCGTACATCGTATTCGACTACACCCAGCAGATGACTCTCACCCAGCCGGTCTACCTGACCGTGAAGGTTGAACTCCTCCATCCTTGGGTTAAGTACGGTATGGTCGCAGGTGTTCCTGTCAAGATCTACAAGACCGGCGCTTCTTCCGGCGAAGGCAACTAATAGATAAGACCAACACTCTATAAATCGGCGGGGGCTTAGGCTCCCGCCTTTTTTTGTCCCATAGTTTTGGACTTTTGCATTTTAGAGTTAAATTTGTAACCTTGAACATATTATGGGAAAGTATCCAATGACTATGTGCACATTTAATAAAATAGAGTCTCCGGACCGTCTCGCATCCTACGAGATGCCGGAATGCGTGGTGACCGTACTTGTCTCGGAAGGGCTTCTCTGCCAGAGCGGAGACAACGAGGACTACGATATCATTAACCCCTGGTAATAACGCAGTAATCATGAAGAAGTTTTTTCTCCTGGCGCTCTGCGCAGTAGCTGCGTTATCGCTTTATTCCTGTAAGGAATCTCTCGTCGAATCCGAGACCGAGCAGTATGAAATGCCTGCCAAGATGGTCGAGATGTCTTTCACCGGGACTCTCGATACCGGCACGAAGACTGCCTTTAACAAGTATACGGGCAAAACCCAGTGGCTATCGAACGATGCAATCAATATCGTCGGTGCCCGGACCAGGACTTATGCACAGGCATCCAACATTTCTTCCGACCGTGGTCATGCCACGTTCAGGGCGGATGTCGTTGAAGGCGAGCAGTTGTATGCCTTCTATCCGTACAATCCCGACGGCGTTACACTTAATGGTGAAAGGATCCGTTTCTCGATTTCCAGCTCCCAGAACGGTGAGTTCGGTACCGCCAACATCGCCGCGGCAAAGGCATCCAACGGTAATTTCTATTTCAGGAACGCAACGACTGTTTTCCAGTTCACCGTTGACCTGAAGAAGTACCCGAATGCCGCCAAGGTTCGCGTGGAGGCTATTAAGTCCAGCGAAAGGATGACGGGTGCTTTCTTTGCGGATTTTACGGACGACGAGTTCACCGTAACGCGTGACGGCAGCGGTTCTTCCCGCTTCGTTACTGCCGATCTCTCTTCACTTCAGGGTAACGACTCGAGGACTGCGTATATATCCGTGGCCCCTGTTTCATATAGCCAGGGCGTAAAGTTCTATATCCAGACTGCGTCAGGATCGACCATCAGGACCATCACCTATGATAATTCTCTCGACTGCGAGCCCGGTCAGCTCTATACCTTCGGCGACCTGAGCCTGCATATCGATGAATATGTATTCTTCGACACTGAGACCTTCTCCGGTGCTGACGGCACCGGCGGACGCTCCGGCGGATATTCAAGGCCGAACAACCCCGTCAGCGATCCTGATGACGTCGCTGACAACAATGGATGGCAGTTCTTGAATTGCCAGGAGGCCAGCGCCTGCATCTGCGTAGGCGACGGTTCCCACGATGCGTATGCTATCACTCCCGCCCTCGGGATCAGCACCCACTCTGCCACGCTTACTTTCAACGTGGTCCCGGCCAGTGGATCTTCCGCGAATCTCCTGCTCTATGTGGAGGGCAGCGGCTACATTGACCATCAGGTCTTCAAGATGAGCAGCGGCAGCTGGAAAACCATCACCGTCTTCATTAACGGCGCCGATGCGTCCACCAGGATCAGGTTCAATACTGTTGCCAGCTACGGCTCTACGGGTGTAAGCTATCCCAGCAGTTTCTTCCTTGACGACGTCAAGGTCATCGACGGAGCCCCCGATTTTAATTACCTCAATATGGGGGCGGCTCATGCTTTCATTGAGGCCGAAGAGACGGCGATTTCTATTACCGGCGGAGCAAATGTTTCGGTTACTTCCAGCCAGCCGTACGGTTCTTCGTATTTTGTCAATTCATCTGGTCTTTACATCAATTCACTTCCTGTGAATGAGAGCCAGAATACGAGGCAGTTCAAGTATACCCTCCGTGCACCAGACCTTACAGGATTGGACGTCGAGCGCACGATTTATATTTACCAGTACGGCAAGACCAAGGTTACTGCAAGCCCCGAGGAACTTGAGTTCCCTTATGCCGGTGA
>CADAFW010000014.1 GCA_902787295.1 uncultured Bacteroidia bacterium | reverse complement strand
GGTAACATCTACAGCCGCCTGACGAACTCCACCCAGGACGTGCTGGAGCAGCGCATAGCCGCACTGGAAGGCGGCGTGGGAGCGCTCGCCGTCGCATCCGGCGCGGCCGCGATCACCTACTCCATCCTCAACATCACCCGCGCGGGCGACCACGTGGTGGCGGCCAAGACCATCTACGGCGGCACCTATGACCTGCTGCAGCACACGCTGGTCCCTTACGGCATCTCGACCACCTTCGTGGACCCCTCCGACCTCGGGAACTTCGAAAGGGCTATCCGCCCGGAGACGAAACTGCTCTTCATCGAGACCTTCGGCAATCCCAACGGCAACGTCATCGACATCGAGAAGGTTGCGGAAATCGCTCACAGGCACAGCATTCCGCTGGTGGTGGACAACACTTTCGCCACCCCGTTCCTGCTCAGGCCGATAGAGCACGGGGCCGACATCGTGGTGCATTCCGCCACCAAGTTCATCGGCGGCCACGGCACCACCATCGGCGGCGTCATCGTCGATTCCGGCAGATTCGACTGGAAGGCTTCCGGCAAATTCCCGCAGTTCACGGAGCCGGAGCAGAGCTATCACGGAATCGTCTTCGCCGATGCCGTCGGCCCTGCCGCCTACATCACCCGCGCACGCGCCATCCTGCTGAGGGACACCGGCGCCACGCTCTCCCCGGTGAGCTGTTTCATCTTCCTGCAGGGCCTGGAGACACTCTCGCTGCGCGTGGAGCGGCACGTCGCCAACGCGCTGAAGGTCGTGGACTTCCTCTCGAAGCACCCGAAGGTGGCGAAGGTGAACCATCCCAGCCTGCCGGAGCATCCGGATCACTTGACCTATTCCAAATATTTCCCGAACGGCGGCGGCTCCATCTTCACCTTTGAGATCAAAGGCGGCCGGGAGCAGGCTTTCCGCTTCATCGATTCCCTGGAGATTTTCTCCCTCCTCGCCAACGTGGCCGACGTCAAGTCCCTGGTCATCCACCCCGCAACCACCACGCATTCGCAACTCACGGATGCCGAATTGGAGGACCAGGGGATCTACCAGAGCACGATCCGCCTTTCCATAGGCACGGAGCACGTGGACGACCTCATCGCCGACCTGACCCGGGCATTCGACGCAGTCGCCTGATGCCCGGCGCAGGGAGGGGCGTTTATGATTGTGTGTCAGTAAGTCTCGATGTCCAGGTATTCGATCCTGGACATATGCTTGACGTTCTTCGTCAGCAACACCCTTTCGCTGCATAGTGCGGTACAGCCTATCAGCAGGTCGAAATCCTCTATCGGAGCCCCTTTTGAATACAATTCAGCCTTTTGCGCAGCTGCGGTCATATAGGCATCCGAGGAGGGGATGACCTCCAGTTCGCTCAAGGCCTCCAGGACCCGGGTGAAATTATCGCACGCGTTTTTACTTTCGAATACTCCGCAGAACAACTCATACTTCGTTATGTCCGCTATGGCACAGGAATTCAGTCCGATAGTCCTCAATTTGGAAATCAGTGATTCAGGCGCCCCTCGGAGCAAATCTACGATTACATTCGTATCGAGCAGATATTTTTTCTTCATAGTTCCACGGTTTTCCTTGGTTTCCTGCCTTTGCGGATCGATTCCAGGATCTGCTCTTTTGTTTCGTCTCCCACCCAGGCCATCGTAATTTTGGAAAGGAATTCCTCGGTCTTCCTCTTGTTATCTTCCATCTCCATCTCAGATTCCACGTCTTCCGTAGCTTTCGTCAGGATAATGGTAACATATTCATTTAGGCTTACATCAGCCCTTCTTGCCGCCTCTTTGAGGCGTCCTATGAGTATCGGGTCAAATCTAAAAGCCGTTTGCACTTTCTTATCTTTCATTGCGTGTTATATTATCTGTATAACAAATATATGTTATCAGAATTAATAACACAAATTTATTAATTATAATTCTCCAATATTGCTCCTGTCCAGGAAGCGGTAGCCGGCGGCCTCGATCAGATGCCTCGGCAGGATGTCCCGCTCCCCGGCCAGGTCGGCGATGGTCCTGGCGACCTTGATGATGCGGAAATATGCCCTCAGGGACAGTTTCATCGCGTCCATCAGCCTGGCAAGCGTCTCCTTGCAGGCCGGGGAAAGCGGGCAGTAGCGTTCTATCTGCCTGTTGTTCATCTCCGCGTTGGTGTGGATCGTTTCTCCGGCAAAGCGGTTCTTCTGCTCTATCCTCGCCTTCAGCACCCTCGCGGCGATGTCCGCGCTGCACTCGCCTTTCTGCGCCTTCATAATGGTATCGGACGGCACCGTGTGCAACCAGCATTGTATGTCTATCCTGTCCATCACCGGCCCGCTCAGGCGGCTGAGGTAGTTCATGCGCTGGGAGGGGGAGCAGTTGCAGCGGTCACCCTCGCCGTAATAGCCGCAGGGGCAGGGGTTTGATGCCGCCACCAGCATGAACGAGGACGGGTATTCGATCTTGCCCTTCAGCCTGGAGATGATGACTTTCCTGTCCTCCAGCGGCCCCCGGAGGGCTTCCAGCGTCGTCCTCGGCATCTGGCCCATCTCGTCGAGGAAGAGCACCCCGTTCTGGGCGAGGCTGACTTCCCCGGGGAAGATGGCGTCCCCGCTGCCGCCCCCGACCATCGCCGGCAGGGATGCGCTGTAGTGCGGTGCGCGGAAGGGCCGCTGCCTGATGAGGCCGTAGCGCAGGCTGCCCTTTCCCGCGATCGAATAGATCTTGCTCGTGACCGTCGCCTCGTCCGTGGTCATGGGAGGCAGTATTCCCGGCAGCGCCTTCGCCAGCGAACTTTTCCCCGACCCCGGGGCGCCGACCATGATCATATTGTGCCCTCCCGCCGCGGCTATCTCCATTCCGCGCTTGGCGCCTTCCTGGCCTATGATGTCGGCGAAATCCGGAATCTCGTCCCTGGCCCTGACGTGGTGCCGCGAGCGCTGCATGCGCCTGTAGGCGGCGGTATTCCATATCAGCAGGCCGTCGCTGTCCTCCTTCTCCTCCAGGATCGTGAGCACGTCCGTCAGCGTCCTCACCCCGTAAACCTTGATGTCCTTGACCTCCAGGGCCTCCAGTGCGGATGCTTCCGGAAGGATTATGCCCTCCAGCCCGGCCTCTTGCACCAGGCAGGCGAAGGGGAGTGCGCCGGGAATCTCGCGTATGCTGCCGTCCAGCCCCAGCTCCCCCATCATTATATATTTCCCTACGCCCGGAAGTTCCCGCTGCCCGGAGGCCGCGATGATGCCGACGGCGATGGGCAGGTCGTATCCGCTGCCGTTCTTGCGCAGATCCGCAGGCGCCAGGTTTATGACTATTTTCTTGCCCGGAATCCTGAAATCAAGGGCCTGCAGGGCGGTTGTAGTGCGCAGAAGGCTCTCCTTCACGGCTGCGTCCGCGAGTCCTACCAGATGGATGCCTATGCCCCTGTCTATGTCTATCTCCACCATCACCCTGACGGCCTGGATGCCTATGCATTTCGCGGCGGTAATGTTCACCAGCATGGCTCAGTCCTCCTTTTCCGTGCCTATGGCGACGGCGCTTATGAAACCGTTGATGTCCACCTCGAATCGTCTGCCACCGGCCATCAGGAAGGGTTTCTCGTCGATGTCGGAAGGGGACAGCGCCATCACGAACAGCTTTCCGCAGATGGCGCAGCAGCGGTCCGAGATGTAGGTATAGTTCCCCTCCAGCACGGTGGCCGGACGCCCGGGTTGCGCGAGGCTGACCGTCCCGTCCCTTCCGTACAGGACCGCGGCGGCATCCCTGTCGCCTACATAGACCGTCGCCCCGGGCAGGCCGAGGGTCTCGATGCTGAAGTCTTCGCAATGCAGCACGACGCTTTCCGGACCCCTTCCCGTCGTGACGTCGCGGGCCGTTCCGCAGAGGGCGGGCATGGCGCCGACGGCCCAGAAACGGGCGTCTTCCCAGCTGAAGCCGTTGAACAGTTTCGTGACCGCCCATTGCTGCCCTCCTATGTAGCGCAGGTCCCACAGGACCAGGCCGGATGCTATGTTCGTGACGGGCTCCTCGCAGCCGTTCCGCACGCAATAGTGGTTCCTCGGATTGGTGGCGGACCAGTAGCAGAAGACATAGTCCCCGCCGTCCCCGTAGAGCGCCCCGGTCTCGGCGAAAGCGGCGTCCGACAGGCTTCCGAAGATGTTTCCGCGCTCTTTCGTGAAGAGGACCGTCCCGTCCTTGCGGAGTGTCATGGCGCTGCCTCCGCGCGACTGCGAGAGCGTATAGATGGACCCTGCCCTGGGCAGCAGGCCCTTGAGGAACCAGGCTCCGTCGAAGCTCAGCACCTGCACCCCGTTGCGGCCTATTACGGTCCTGCCGTTCTCGACGCCCTCGGTATAGAGGTCCCCGCCTATGATGTGGTGCATGTCCGCGTCCGTGCTCACCGCGCCGCCGCAGTGTACGCTGACCACCGGCTCGAAGTCCTTGTACAGCACTATCCTGGCGTCCACCGAGGCTGCGGCGCTGTCACGGTGCCAGTCGTAGCCGTCCGGGAAAACGACGGCGGAGAACCAGAGGGTCGTGTCGGCCGTTGCCGCAGGCCGGTCCGGGGCGGCCGAGGTGCTGTCCCGGCGGCTTCTTGCGGTGTCCCGTCCGTGCGGGCTTCCGAGGGGTATTCCTGTCTCCACAAGTTCGCATCCGCAGAGCAGCAGGCAGAGAAGCGGTCGAAGTATTCTTTTCATGGCTCAAGTCTTTTCCGCCAAGGTCGCCATAAAAAGAAAGACCCCCGTGGTTAAAACGGGGGTCGGAAAATATTTTTATAAAACGTGTAGAGTTGTAGCTAAAGATTGAACCTCAGACCGGCCTCGAAGTTGACCATGTAAGGCTTGTCCGTGCGGACGCTCTTCGGATGGCTGCTCGGGAAGTAGTACTTGGCGCTGGGGTCGAAGAACAGACCGAGGTGGTCGGCAATCCTGAATTCCACGCCGAGACCGGCGCTGGCGGAGTACTGCAGGCCCTTGACCGCTTCCTTATATACTATGTTCTGCGGGTTGGCCTTGAGGGTGTAGCTGTTGGCCACGCAGTATTCGGCGGCACCGCCTCCGAATACGTAGAACTTGATGGATCCGGTCTTGACTACGTCGAAGTAGAGGTTGAGGGGAACGCCGACATAATGCATCGTGTGGCGTACGTCGCCGTCGACGGTCCTGGTGACCGCTCCGCCGGAAACCTCGTTGTAGGTGCCGGTGAAGCTGCGGTCCAGCAGGGAGTAGGTCAGGCCGCTTCCGATGGAAAGCCTGGGCGCCACGTAGAACCTGATTCCGAGGCCCGCGGACAGCGGAATGCCGTATGCGGATGTACTCTTCTCGGTGAATCCGGTGCGGAGCGTGCTGCTTGCACCGTCCGCCATCCTGCTGATGCGTCCGAGATAGGCGCCGAAGTCGGAATCGTTGCCGCTTGCGGCACCTTCGAGCGAAAGTGCGAGGCGGGAACGGAACCTCCTGGCCTTGGCGGCATCCTCGCGCTCCATCTCGGCGAAGGGATCCGACCAGGTTTCGGAGGATTCGCTGCCTCCGTCCGTGAGTGCTGCCTGCGGCTCGGCCTTATCTGATTCAGGCTCAGCCTTTACGGATTCGGGCTCGGCCGCCGCAGTCGCTCCGGTTGCCTCCGCAGCCTCCGTCACGTCGGACTTCACGGTTGCGGCAAGGCGCTTGTTTATATTTTGATAGGTTGGGTTGAATTGTGTTGCTTCCGCAGGTTCTGCGCTCTCTTCGGCAGCAGGGACGACGGGCTCGTCGACTACGGTAACCTCGGCGACGGCAGGACTTCCGGTAATTTCCTGAGTCTTGTCGAAGACGCCGCCGAAGAACAGCCCGCCTGCCAGGACGCTTGCCGCAACAAGCCCTGCCGCAGCCCACTTCCACCAGGCAGCGGCGGCATCGAGACTGGCGGATACGCCTCTCCAGACGCGACGGGGTGCCTTCACCTCCGCGTCCTCGAGCAGCGACCTGACCCGGTCGTCGAAACTGTTGCTATTTCTTTCCAGCATCCTGATACTTCTCTTTAATCTTTGACTGCAGCAGCGTGCGCGCCCTCTGGAGCTGCGAACGCGACGTCACTTCGGAAATCCCCAGCGCCTCGCCTATCTCTTTGTGCGAGTAACCTTCGATAACGTACATGTTGAACACCGTCCTGAATCCCGGCGGCAGTTCCTCGATGATCTTCATCAATTCCCTGTAGCCGATGTCTTCCATGGCCGTGGGGGCGTCGGAACTGATGTACCGCGCTTCTTCCACGTCCTCGGTCTGCTTCAGGATGTCGTTCTTCCTGAGTGCCATCAATGCTGTGTTGACAAAGATCTTCCGGGCCCAGCCTTCGAAGGAGCCTTCCCCCGAGAAGCTGTCCAGCTTGGTGAAGAGAGTGACGAATCCGTCCTGAAGGACGTCCGCCGCGGTGTCGCGGTCCGCCATGTAACGAAGACAAACGGCATACATTTTGCCGCTTAGAGAGTCGTAGATGGCTTTCTGCGCACGACGGTCTCCTCCCTTGGCCTTTTCGATGACCTGGAGGATGTCATCTCCCGCACTTTGCTTTCCCCGAGTATCAAGATGCAGTTTGTTGCCGAAAAGTTGCATCCGTTACCCAGTTATTATTGCGAAAATAGCCAAATTTTCTCTTAATTTTGTGTTTGGTATGCGTAAAATCATATTCAGTCTGATGTTCCTCCTGTGCTGCTGGATGCTTCCGGCGCAGTCGGTCGACATCGAGAACGCTCTCGTGGACGCCGTGGCCGCCTATGAGGCCGGCAACCTGGATGCCGCGGAGCGCGCCCTGCTCAAGCTTCACGCAGCCGATTCCACCAACGACGCGGTGCTCTACTATCTCGCTATGTGCGAGTGGGAAAAGGACTACCAGGAGTCTGCCGTCGCCCACCTGAAGAAGGCCGCGGAACTGGATTCCACCAACACCTGGTACCGCAGCGCGCTTGCCAACATCTACCTGGGCAGGGGGGACTACGCCGCCGCTGCGCCCCTGATGGAGAAACTCATAGTGGAAGAGCCCGCCACCTTCAGCAATCCGTATATGCTCACCGTGCTGGGCGACCACAGCCTGCAGCAGTACAAGGACTCGCTGGCGATGACCTACTTCGAGAGGGCACTGATGCTCGACCCGCTCTACGCCCCTGCGGAACTGGGCAGGGCGCAGGTCTTCGACATAAGGCACAACTACATCGGCTACTTCTCCTCCCTCACGAACGTGGTGGTGAACGCCGATGTGAAACCGGACATCAAGGTCCAGTATATCAAGCACATGTACGAGAACGTCACCCCGCAGTTCTACTGGGTGTGGGGCGACCAGATGAACAAGCTCGTGGACACCCTCACGGTCATCCATCCCGATGACATCCCGAGCCAGGAGCTCAAGCTGCAGACCTGCTTCATCAAGCGGGACATGCGTGCCGCGATCGAGCGCTGCGGCATCATCGCCCGCCTGGCCGCGGAGCAGGGGGATGCTTCCAAGCTCGCCGAGGCCTACGGCAATACCGGGGACATCTACCACGAAATCGGCGACGAGAAGAATTCGTTCCGCTTCTACGAGGCGGCCCTCAAGGCCGATCCGGGCTACGTGCCCACGCTGAACAACTACGCATACTACCTCAGCCTGAAGGGTAAATCGCTCCGTAAGGCCCTGAAAATGAGCAAGGTGACCATTGAGAAGGAGCCTGACAACGCCACCTATCTGGACACCTATGCCTGGATACTGCACCTCCTCGGCCGCGACGCCGAGGCGAAGCCCTACTTCAAGCACGCGATGATCTATGGCGGCCGTGAAAGCGCCACCGTGCTCGAGCACTATTCCGAGGTCCTCCGCGCCCTTGGCGAAAACGACCTTGCAGACTACTACAAGCGGCTTTCCGAGCAGAAGGAGAAATGATGAAGCGCGCCCTTGCCATACTTGCCGTGCTCTTCCTCCTGCCGCTGATGCAGGCGGCGGGGCAGGACGTATCGTCCCAGAAAAACAAGAAGGCCAGGCTGGAGAAGGAGATCGCGATGATCGAGCAGCAGCTCAGGGAGAACGCGCAGCATTCCGTGGGGGCGCTGAACACCCTTACGCTTGTCCGCAAGAAGGTGGGCGCCCGCGAATCGATGATTGCGGAAAGCGACCGCGAAATCAAGGCGATAGACGATTCCATCGCCGTGCAGCAGGCCGCGATCGACGCCCTGCAGGCGCGTCTGGACACGATGGGCCTCTACTACGACCACCTCATCAAGTCCGCCTACAAGAACCGGGATTCCCGCATATGGTATATGTATATCCTCGCCAGCGACAACCTCGGCCAGGCGGCGCGGCGCTACAGCTATCTGCGCACCCTTTCCGGCAAGATGAACGAGCAGGCCCGCCGGATCAATGAATCCAAGGCGGAGCTGGAGGTCAGGCTGGAGGAGCAGAAGCAGATGCGCGAAAGGGCGGAGCAGCTGCGGCAACAGCGCAAGGCAGAACTGACGAGCCTGCGGAAGGAGGAGCAGCAGTCGCAGAACCTGGTCTCCCAGCTGAACCGGGAGAAGAAGAAGTACCAGAACGAACTGAATTCCAAAAAGAAGCAGGTGGATGCCCTGAACCGGGAGATACAGCGCCTGATAGCCAATGAGATAAAGGCCTCCGGCGGGGGCAAGGGCAACGCTTCGTCAAGCAAGAAGACCACACGCAAGGTGGACACGAAGCTCGCAGCCGAGTTTGCCGCCAACCAGGGCCGGCTGCCATGGCCGTGCGAGGGCGTGGTGGTGGAGCATTTCGGCCAGCACAACCATCCTGTCTATACCAATCTGGTGATGCCTTTCAACAACGGCGTCGACATAAGCGTATCCAAGGGCACCAAGGCGCACGCCGTGTTCAACGGCGAGGTGCGCAAGGTCATCGTTATGCCGGGATACAACAAATGCGTGCTCGTCCAGCACGGAGAGTACTTCACCTTCTATTGCAAACTGGGAGTCGTGGGCGTCAAGGCCGGCGACAAGGTCAAGACCGGCGACGTGATAGGAGTGGTGGACACGATGGACGGGCAGACCGTTTTCCACTTCCAGCTCTGGAAGGGAAACAAGCCGCAAAATCCCGAGAATTGGCTGAAGCCCTAGACGGCGGGGATCAACCTACCACCCAGACGAGTACGTGACGCTCGAAAGTGATGTATTCGAGGTCGAATTCTTCCTCGTATCCGTCCTTGTGGATGAAGGTGGCGGTGAGCTCGCCCTCTCCGCGCGGATGGAAATCCTGCACCTCGATCTGCTCTGCGAAGTCCACCCCGTACTGTGAGATGAGCTTGTAGACGGCCTCCTTGGCGCACCAGTAGATGGCCAGCTGCTCGCGGCGGTCTTCCGCATCGTCGTCCAGCTCGTCTATCTCGTCCTGGGACAGCGCCCTCTTCTCCACCGCGCTGAAGTCCCTGTCGAGGGATTCGCAGTCGATGCCCACGTCCTCGGTGTCGTTGAGGATGATGGCCACGAATTTGTCGGTGTGTGTGATGCTGATGTTGGTGGCGTCGTTTTCTATGTACGGTTTGCCGTTGTCGTGATGGTTCAGATAGACCTTGTCCTCGAACATCTGGTCGAGGAGTGCACGCACGGCGAGTTTCTGCTTGCGCAGTGATTCACTCTTTATGTATGAGATTTCCTCCAGCTCGTCTGAAGGTATTGAACAGAGTTCCCTGAGCTCCTGCTCGGACTCTTCGATCTTCCAGACCCCCACCCGCGAGTGATAGTCGTCGTCCAGATCCTTTATGAGAAATAGTGCCATAAATAAATTACAGTGCTGCAAAGATAAAGGTTTTTTGTTATAAGTCAATCATATTTCCCATCTTTGCATTACGGCTGCCCGCATGCCGGGGAGCAGCAGACCGCGCGAAAGGATGAGACTTCTGATGATAACGGACTTCACGGAGCAGTTTTCCTACAGGCTGCTCAGGGGCATAATGTCCTGGTCCCGCCAGCAGGAACAGCCGTGGGTGGTCTGCAAGATGCCGCCGTCCTACAAGCGGGAAATCGGCATTCCCAAGGTCATCGAGTGGGCCGGGAACTGGGGGATAGACGTCGTCATCGGACAGTTCGATCCCGGTGAAGACGTATCCCTGTTCCGCAAGAACGGGATCGTCGCCATCGCGCAGGACTATATCGCTCCGTTCAAGGAGATCCCCAACATCACCGCCGACTACATCCTGACCGGCAAGATGGCGGCCCGGCGTCTCAGCGGCCACGGGTTCAAGAATTTCGGCTTCTTCGGCTACGATAACGTATGCTGGAGCGACGGCCGTCTCCAGGGGTTCCGCGAATCGCTCCGGGAGGAGTATGGCGTGGAGACCCTCCACGTGTTCAACAACCGCCAGCTGTCCAGCATGTGGAATTACGACATCGCCGAACTCCAGCGGTGGCTGCATTCGCTTCCCAAGCCCATAGGCATCTTCGCCTGCGACGACAACCAGTCGGAAATCCTTCTCGAGACCTGCCAGGCGTCGGGCATCAACGTCCCGATGGAGGTGGCCATCATCGGCGTGGACAATGACGAGGTGACCTGCAACCTTACCGTCCCGGCGCTGTCGTCCATCAACGTGGACATAGAACGGGCCGGTTACGAGGTGGCGGAGATGGCCACCAGGATGGTGCGGGACCCTTCTTATGGCGGAGAGGACATCGTCATCCGGCCCGTCGCGGTCATAGGACGGGGCTCCACCGGTATCCAGGCGACCAGCGATCCGGTGGTGGCCGCGGCGATGCGCTACATATACCAGAACCGCGCCCGGAAGATCCTCGTATCCGACGTGGTGGACCAGGTGCCGGTGTCGCGCCGCCTGCTTGAGCAACGCTTCAAGGAGGTCACCGGAGCCAGCCTCTATACCGTCATATCAAGCCTCCGCATAGACTATTTCGCCCAGCAGCTGGTGTCCACCTCGGACACCGTGTCCGAGATAGCCGCCCGTATGGACGATCCGGACACGAAAAGCCTGTCGCGCCGCTTCCGCGCGATGAAAGGTTGCACGCCGACCGAATACAGGAAGCAATTCTTGCGCAAATTGGGAGTATAAATACGCAAATTTCGTAACTAGTAATCATTGTGACGATTATCTTTGCGTTAGTTGTAATTGACAACAGCTAACCACTAACCACAGATAATCGAATGCTCCTAGGTATCGACATTGGCGGTACGACCATCCATTTCGGCCTTCTGGAAGGCTCGGAGCTGGTCGGAAAGCATACCGTCCCCTCTTTTGGACACGGCTGGGGCCTGCAGCAGACGCTGGACTATCTCCTTGAGGAGACGGCCCGGGTCTTCCATCGCGACGTGACCCGTATCGGCATAGGTGTCCCCACCCTTGTGGATCCTGCCAAAGGTATTGTGTATCAGGCTGCGAACATTCCCTCGTGGGAAGAAGTCCGGCTCAAGGACGTGGTGGAAGGCCGTTTCCCCGCCACGGTGTCCGTCAACAATGACTCCAACTGTTTCGCCCTGGGCGCCGCAGCCAGCCTGGCAAAGCCGTACCGCGTACTGGTGGGCGTCACGCTGGGCACGGGCCTCGGAGCAGGCGTGGTGCTGGACGGGAAACTGTACGACGGCCCCCACTGCGGTGTGGGCGAAATCGGCGCCCTGCCCTACGAGGGCCTGGATTACGAGGCCTTCTGTTCCAAGAAATTCTTCCACGCCCGCGGTGTCGACCCCATGGGCGCTGCCGAGGCCGCCAGGGCCGGCGGTCAGGAAGCCCTGGAACTGTTCCGGGAATTCGGCGTCCATCTGGGCACGTTCCTCTCCGTCGTGATGTTCGCCTACGACCCCGACTGCATCGTCCTGGGCGGCGGCATCGCACACTCCTTCCCGCTCTTCAAGGACAGCATGTGGGATACGCTCATCGAGAAATATCCGTACAGGAAGAACCTGAAAGACCTGAGCATCCTGGCTATGCCGGAAGAAGAAATAGCGCTCGTGGGCGCAGCGTCCCTTTAAACAATGACCGTACTATGAAACCTATAGTTTTATTGTCTTCAATCCTCATCTCCCTGGCCTGCGTTCCCGTTGCCGGACAGGGCAGGCTCACCGAATGGACGCTCCACCAGGCGGACAGTCCGCAGCAGTACAACGTGACCGTACCGTGCACCGTGGCCGGGGCGCTGAACCAGGCCGGTGTCTTCGGCGACGACCTCTTCCTTGAGGATCGCTACAAGCAGGTCGACAAATCCTGCTTCGACAAGCCCTGGGTTTTCACGACCCGCTTCGCCGCGCCGAGGGGGAAGAACGTCATCCTCCGTTTCAACGGCCTGAACTACAGGGCTGACATAGACCTCAACGGCCGGCGCATCGCGTCCGCCGACACCACCTGCGGCACCTTCGCCGTGCGGGAATTCGACGTCACCTCCCTGGCGAAGCGCAGGAACACCCTGCAGGTGACGGTATATCGTGCACAGCCCCGGGAACTCAACCACGGCTACGTCGACTGGAATCCCCGTGCCCTGGACGAAAGCATGGGCATTACGGGCCCCGTGGAACTGATCGTCACGCCGGACGTGCAGATCGAAGACGTTTTCGTAAGACCTCTCGTAAAGCCGGAGGACCTCTCTTCGGCTTCAATTTTGGTAAGTTGTTTGGTTAGTAACCGTTCCTCGCGTGCCGTTGAGGGAAGCCTTCGCGGCACGTATGAGGGCGGTGTGTTCACCCTCCCCGTGAAACTTGCACCGGGGGAGCGGCGCACCGTCACCGTAGAGGAAACGGTGAAGGATCCGCGTATCTGGTGGACCCGCGAAATGGGCACTCCCGAACTTTACCATCTGGACGTGGCCTTCGTCAATGGCAAGACCGTATCCCATTCCAGGTCCGTGCGCTTCGGCATCCGGGACATCCAGGGTGTCGTGGATGAGAACGGCCATCGCGTCTTCATCCTCAACGGCCGTCCCCTCCTCATCAAGTCCGCCGGCTGGACCGACGACATGCTCATGCAGGACACTGCCGAAAGCATGGCCCTCCAGGTAGCCCTGGTGGCCGACATGGGTCTGAACTGCATACGTTTCGAGAACATCTGGGGCAAGGACGATACCATTTATGACCTTTGCGACGAGCAGGGCATCCTCTCGATGGTGGGCTTCAGCTGCCAGTGGGAGTGGGAAGACTATTGCGGCCTCCCGGAGACCAAGGGCTTCGGCTGCATCAACGATCCTGCTTCGGAAGACATGGCGGTGCGCTATTTCCACGACCAGATCATCAGACTGCGCAACCACCCGTCCCTGATAGGCTGGCTTACCGGCAGCGACCGCATCCCCAACCCCAGGCTGGAGGAGCGATACCTTGATATATATAATAAATTGGAATATCGCCCTTACGTCTGCTCCGCCAAGGGGCTCACTTCCCTGGCAGGCCCTTCCGGAATGAAGATGGAGGGTCCCTACGAGTGGGTCGGGCCTGACTACTGGTGGACCGACACCAAGGCCGGCGGCGCCTACGGCTTCAATACCGAGACCGGCCCCGGGCTCAATATCCCGCAGCTGGAGAACCTGCGCCGCACCGTTGGAGAAAAGGACCTCTGGCCCATCGGCCCCAACTGGGCGTACCACTGCACGGCTTCATCATCGCATATGAACAACACGTCCTTCCAGGAGAAGGTGATGGCCGGAGTCTATGGCGAAGCGACCGGACTGGAAGACTATATGCGCAAGGCCCACGCCCTGGACTATGATTCCGAGCGTGCGATGTTCGAAGCCTTCCGCGGCAGCAGGCCCCGTTCCACGGGCATCGTCCAGTGGATGCTCAACAGCGCCTGGCCAAGCCTCTACTGGCAGCTTTACGACTGGTGGGGAGTCCCCACCGCCGGCTACTACGGCACCCGCAATGCGTGCAGGCCGGTGCAGCTGGTGTTCAACTATGCCGACGGCTGCGTTTGGGTGGTGAACGACGCTATCCCGGAAACCACGGTGGAGGCCCGCCTCAGGGTGTACGACACCCAGTCCAGGCTGGTCCGGGAAGAGAGCCGGGAAGTCACGTCCCGTGCCGGTGAGCCGCAGAAAGTGTTCGGGCGCATCGCCGGCCCCTGCTTCGTGAGCCTGGAAATCGGCGGGGCGTACGAGGCGTCCAATTTCTACGCCGTTCCCGCAGGGAAGAACGTGGTCGGCAAGGCCGAATGGTGGGGTACCCAGACCAAGGAATATGCCGACCTCCGCTTCGTGTCCGACCTGCCGGAAGCCAGGGTAGGGATGAGCGTGGAAAAGACCGCGGATGGCGTTGCCGTCACCCTCGAGAACAAATCGGAAGTCATTGCCTACCAGAACATCCTCAAGGCGCTGGACGCTTCCGGCAACCTGATTTCCGGAGCTTTCTGGAGCGACAATTTCTTCGCCCTCTGCCCCGGCGGCCGCAAAACCGTCAAATGCGTGCTCCCTCCCGGGACTGCGGCTGACATCCGTTTCTCTTCCTGGAACGCAAGGATCGACTGAGTATGAAAAAGATAGTCTTTATCCTCCTGCTGGTGTCATACGCCGCAAGTCTCGGTGCACAGACTCCCGATTCCCTGGACCGTGACCGCTCCAAATATGCCACCTATTCTTTCTCCAACGACGATAAATACAAGGTGGAAACCCCGTACGAGACGGTGCAGGTCAAGCAGCCCAAGTGCAAGAAGATCAAGAATGTCATCTTCATGATAGGCGACGGGGCTGGCCTTTCACAGTGGTCTGTGGGCTGGGTTGCGAACGGAGGCGCACTGAACATCGACCAGATGCCGGTGGTCGGATATTCCCGCACCTATGCCGTCGACAAACTCATCACCGACTCCAGCGCCGGCGGCTCCGCCCTGGCGACCGGCGTGAAGACCAAATACGGCTACATTGGACTCGGCCCGGACGGTGAGGCAGTGGAATCCAACCTGCAGTACGCCAAGCGCGTAAAGGGAATGAAGACGGGCGTTACCGTAACCTGCCGCATCAACGACTCCACTCCGGCCGATTTCTGCGTCCACAGCGACTCGCGCAAGGACGAGGAAGGCCTGGCCGCGCAGTATGTGGACGCGGACGTGGACTTCATCTCCGGCGGCGGCACCCATTTCTGGAACCAGCGTTCCGACGGCCGCAACCTCATAGAGGAGATGAAGGCCAAGGGCTATACCTATGTGGACAAACTTGAGGATATCGCCGGAGCGGAAGGAGACAGATTCCTCGGCCTGTACGACGAATATGACCTTCAACCCTCGCTTGACCGCGGTCCCATCCTTATGGAGAGCACGATGAAGGCCATCCGGATGCTGGACAACAAAAAGGGCTTCTTCCTTATGGTCGAGGGCTCGCAGATCGACGATTGGTGCCACCGGAACAAGGTGGGGCACATGTGCGAGGAACTCTTCGACTTCGACAAGGTGATTGGCGCGGTGCTCGAATGGGCCGAGAAAGACGGCCACACGCTGGTGGTGGTCACGGCCGACCACAACACCGGCGGGCTCACCCTCCTCAAGGGCAGCATTGAGGACCGCGAGGTGAAGGTTCATTTCTCCACCAAGGGCCACGACGGCATAGTGGTGCCCGTGTTCGCATACGGTCCCGGGGCCGAGGCCTTTGCGGGATTTTTCGAGAACGGAGATATAGGACAGATCGTGCGTAAACTGCTCAAATGATGGTCAGACTGCTTGCTATCCTGCTGACGGTCCTTCCGCAGCTGCTTCCCGTACCTGCCAGAATGCAGGTGCGGGGCGGCTCGTTCAAGGTGGACGGTGAGAAGCGGATGGAGTGGGTGCTGGACACGGCCTGCAATCTTCCCGCTGAGGGATATGTGCTGGACGTTAGCCGCAGCCGGGTGCGCGTCACCGCCTCCACTGAGGCAGGGCTTTTCTATGCGCGGCAGACCCTCGGGCAACTGGAGGAGAACGGCCGCATACCTTGCTGCCGGATCACCGATTACCCCCGTTTCTCCTGGCGCGGTTTCCACGTGGATCCCTGCCGCCACTTCCTTTCTACGGAGGAAATCAAGAAGCAGATCGACATCCTGTCTTCATACAAGATGAACGTGATGCACTGGCACCTGACCGACGACCAGGGCTGGCGCATCCAGATTAAGAAATATCCCAGGCTCACCGAGGTGGGCGGCAGCAGGATCGAGTTCGACGGCAGCGAGCACAGTGGCTGGTATACGCAGGAAGAGATACGCGACGTGGTGGCCTACGCGGCTGAACGCCACGTGACCGTCGTCCCGGAGATAGAGATGCCCGGCCACGCCATCGCGGCCATCCGTGCCTATCCCGGCCTCTCCTGCACCAAGGAAAGCATCAGCACGTTCTATACCTGGGGTACGCCCAACATCGTGATGTGCCCCGGCCAGGAGTATATGTTCAAGTTCCTGGACGATGTCATCGCCGAGGTGGTGCAGCCACATAGGCGGCGACGAGTGCAAGAAGGACAAATGGCAGCAGTGCCCCGACTGCCAGGCCAGGATCCGTGAACTCGGATTCAAGGACGACGGGGACGGAACGGCCGAGGAGAAGCTCCAGAGCTACGCCGTCCGCCGTATGGAGGATATACTCCGCAAGTACGGCCGCAAGCTCATAGGCTGGGACGAGATCCTCGAGGGCGGCCTCAGCCCCAACGCCACGGTGATGAGCTGGCGCGGGGAAGACGGCGGCATCGCCGCGGCCATGCAGGGCCACGATGTGATGCGGCCATGCAGGGCCACGATGTGATTATGACCCCTTCCAAGGCCGGGATGTACCTCGACCACGTGCAGGGGGATCCCAAGATAGAGCCCGTGTCCATCGGCAACTATACCACGCTGGAAAAGGCCTACGGCTACGACCCCGTCCCGGAAGAACTCAGCCGGAACGGCAGGGATGGTCACGTGAAGGGCCTCCAGTGCAACCTGTGGAGCGAATACATCTACTCCGACAGCCACCGCCAGTACATGCTGTTCCCGCGTGCGTTCGCCGTGGCGGAGACCGGTTGGTCCCTCAAGGAGAACAAGGACTGCGCGTGGACAAGGCCTGCCAAGACCTGGACCGCAGGGGAGTGAACTACCATATCCCGCTTCCGGAGCAGCCGGGCGGCTCCTGCGACAGGATAGCCTTCGTGGACAAGGCCGTGCTGGAGTTCACCACCACGCGCCCGATGGCGGCCATCGTCTATACTACCGACGGCAGCACGCCTACGGTGAAGTCCGCGAGGTATTCCGCGCCGCTGGAATTCACGGACAATACCACTCTCAAGATAGCCTCCGTCACTTCTTACGGCAAACTGAGTCCCGTGCGCACCATCAGCGTCACCCGCCGGGAGCCGATGCCCGCCGTCAGCGCCTGGAAAGGCCTGAAAGCCTGGCGTGCCGACGGCCGCTTCGTCACGGCCGCCCAGCTGGAAGGCGCATCCTGGAAAGAGGTGGGGATGGAACGGCTTCGCGACCTTGCCGGGCTAGAGCCGTTCGACCGCAATATGCCCGACAGCACCCGCTTCTACGCCGCGAAGGCCGAAGCCTGCTTCAACGTTGATGAGACGGCCGTGTACCGCTTCTCTTCCGACTGCGACCAGGTGTGGATAGACGGCGAACTGCTTATCGACAACGGAGCGGAGGTGAAGCGTTTCTCCCGCCACGACGCGGAGACGGTACTGGAAGCCGGCGCCCACATGGTGCGCGTGATATATTTATATAATGTAATCGGAGGCTGGAATTCCATCCGGAACAAGACCGACGTGCAGATCCGCAAGGCCGGTTCCGGGGAATGGCACAGGATAAGACCCCTTTGATATGAAAAGAGCAGTCCTCATATTCTTATTCCTCTCGTTTGCCATCGGCGCAGTGTCCTGTGTCAAGGGCGAATCGCAGGGATTCGTGATCGCTCCGCCGAGCACCAAGCCCAATTCAGGCAACGGTTCCGGCAGCGGCTCCGGGAACGGCTCCGGGAGCGGCGGGGATGACAATGGCTCCGGGACCACGCAGCCGGAAGGGACCCATTGTACCGACATAGGCCAGACACCCATCGTGCTGGCGTACTTCACCGAGTACAGCGAATCCGTCCCGGAGGCTACGCTGATAACGCATCTCAACTACGCCCACGGCCGGTTCAAGAATCCCAAGACGGGAGACGGCGGCATAGTGGTCACCGAATCCACCAAGGTCCCCATCAGCAAGGTGGTGGCACTCAAGTCCGTCAATCCCAAGCTCAAGGTCATGCTGATGATAGGCGGATGGGGAGCCCACGCCGACGGCTTCTCGATGATGGCCCGCGACGCGGCCAAGCGCACGGCCTTCTGCAAGAGCGTGAAGCAGCTGCTGGATTTCCACAGGCTGGACGGTGTGGACATCGACTGGGAATATCCTACCCAGAGCGCCGACAACGAGACCGGCTGCGACCCTTCCGACACCAGGAACTTCAACCTTGTCCTGAAGGAGCTGAGGGAGACCCTGGGCACCGGCAAGATCATATCCTTCGCGTCCTCTTCCAGCGCGAAATACGTGGACTGGAAGACCGCTATGCAGTATCTGGACTATGTGAACGTGATGACCTACGATATGGGAGCCGCCCCCAACGGGCACAACTCCCCGTTGCACAAGAGCTCCCGCTTCAACCAGCGCAGCTGGGACGAGAGCATCCAGGCCCACGTGACCGGCGGCGT
>CADAFW010000013.1 GCA_902787295.1 uncultured Bacteroidia bacterium | reverse complement strand
AGAAGTGATGAACTGGCTTCAGGCGATAGTGCTGGGCCTCATCCAGGGCCTGACGGAATTCCTCCCGGTGAGCAGCAGCGGCCATCTGGCGATAGGCCGCGAAATCCTGGGGGCCGAGGTGGAGGGCGACATCATGTTCGAGGTCGTCGTCCACGTGGCCACGGTGCTCGCCACCATCATCGTGTTCCGCAAGCAGATCCTCGAACTGCTGCGCGGGCTTTTCAAGTTCAGATACAACGACGAGACGGACTACATCCTCAAGATCTGCCTCTCGATGGTACCCGTGTTCATCGTGGGCGTGTTCTTCAAGGACTTCGTGGAGGACCTCTTCTCCTCGCTCCTCGTGGTGGGTATTGCGCTGCTGGTGACGGCGACGCTCCTGCTGCTGTCCGACATCGTGACCGAAAGGCGCAAGGGGGCCGCACCGCAGGAAAGCGGTGCCCGCAACGGCATCTCCTGGTGGCAGGCGCTCGTGATCGGATGCGGCCAGGCGCTGGCAGTGGTGCCGGGCCTTTCCCGCTCCGGAACCACCATCAGCACGGGACTCCTCAGCGGCGTGAGCCGCGAGAAGGTGGCCCAGTTCTCGTTCCTAATGGTGCTCGTCCCCATCCTGGGCGAGGCCTTCCTGGACATCGTGGGAGGCGATTTCGCAGCCTCCTCCACCGGCGCGCTGCCGCTTCTGCTCGGCTTCCTCGCCGCATTCGTTTCCGGTCTTTTCGCATGCAAGGTGATGATCGCGCTCGTGAAGAAGGCCCGCCTCAGGTGGTTCGCCCTCTACTGCGCGCTCGTCGGCCTCGCGGTCATAATATTCAAGCTCGTTTAGCATGGCGGAGCGCAAGGGTGTCTATTTCGTCTCGGACGTGCACCTCGGCCTCAAGGTCGGGGATCCCGCGGAGCGCGAAGCCCGTTTCGTGCGCTTCCTGAGGGAGATTCCGCGCGACACGACCCTTGCCGTCTATCTGCTCGGAGACATCTGGGACTTCTGGTACGAATACCGCGACGTGGTGCCGCGGGAAGGCGCACTGGTGGTCGCGGAGCTGGTCAGCCTGATGAAGGACGGGGTGCAGGTGCACTTCTGCGAGGGCAACCACGACATCTGGACATTCTCGTTCTTCGAGGAGCTGGGGATGGAGAAATTCCGCCAGCCCTGCCTCGTGAACATTCTCGGCAGCGATTTCTGCCTGGGCCACGGCGACGGCATCGGCGGCGGTGCCGGGGCGGGCTACAACCTGCTGCAGAAGATATTCCGCTGCCGTTTCGCGCAGAAATGCTTCAACGTGCTGCATCCGCGCCTGGCCTTCGGACTCGCGAACGCCTGGTCCGGTTCCGCGAGGAAGCAGCGCGCGCCATATCACTTCGAGCCGGAGAAGGAACCGCTGTTCCGCTTCGTACGCGGGCAGGCCGCATCCGCGCACGTGGACTATTTCATATTCGGGCATTACCACGACTCCGTGGACGTGAGCGTCCCGGAGGGCGGAAGATTCATCTTGCTGAAGGATTGGATAGGCGGAGGCACCCCTCACGCATTCTTCGACGGGGAGGAGGTCAAGGTCATCCCCGCTGCCTGACCTGCGACGACAGTTCGTCCGTCTGGATGACGGTTTTCCTCGGCTTTTCCATGAAGATCGAGTAGTAGAACTGGTCCCACATCCCGCTGTCCCATATCTGGACGAGTTCCTCCAGCTTCTGGTCCTTGCCCTTGGGGTCGTAGCTGGTCTTGAGGTCGTGCGAGAACACCTTTGCCACCAGCTGCCAGAAGCCGGCCGCGAAGCCGCTTTCGTAGGTCTTGATGATGTTGTAGGGGGTCATCCCGCATTCCCTGTCCACCAGTTTCATCAGCACCAGGCCCTGGGTTATGGTCATGTTGCGGATGTCCTTCTCGAATATCCTGAGGAGCTCTTTCTCCACGTCGTTGATGTAGGCGGTGCGCTGGGAGCGCTTGGTGACGTCGGCGGCTATGGTGCTGTCCACCTGGGCCATCATCTTGCGGCCCACGAGCGCGTAGGGATAGACTTTGTTGAAATTGTAGACGAGCTTGTAGTAGTTGCGCCAGTCGCCCTTCTTCATTCCGCCCCTGCCCTTGGCGAGGCACCACACCGGCTCGAGCACGTCGACGTAGGTGGTGTCGCCGTCCTCCACGATGAAGTACATCGGCACTCCCTTCGGCGTGGATATCTGCGCCGGGAGGGCGATGCCCGTGAAAAGGGCGATGGAAAGTATGAGCAGTTTCAGTTTCACCGGGGCAAATATAGCAAAAATGTTGCCGTTGTCGTACGGGCGGTTTAAGCCTCGTTTCTCCGTGTCGAAAATGCGCGGAAATTTTTTTGGCCGGGTGGTGTAACTCGCTGAAAAACGAAAAGTTGACTATCAGTATTCCGCGTCGAAAAATATTCAAAATTTTTACGGAAAGTGTTTGTATTTCGGATATTTTTCGTAAATTTGCAGTCCTAAAAATTGGCCTCGAACCGCGCAAATGGCTGATTTTCAGGAGGTTAACTGAATTTTTATTTTTAAAGTAATACAGAGATGTTACAACCTAAGAGAACAAAGTACAGAAGGGAACAGAAGAACCGCATGAAGGGCAACGCCCAGAGGGGCAACCAGCTTGCTTTCGGTTCTTTCGGAATCAAGACCCTCGAAAATTGCTGGCTCACCGCACAGCAGATTGAGGCAGCCCGTCAGGCTATCTCCCGCCGTATGAACCGTGAAGGTCAGATATGGATCAGGGTCTTCCCTGTCAAGCCTATCACCAAGAAGCCTCTCGATACCCGTATGGGTAAGGGTAAGGGCGATCCGTATGCATTCGTCGCTCCCATCACTCCCGGCCGCATCATCTTCGAGGCTGAGGGCGTTTCACTCGAGACGGCGAAAGAGGCAATGCGCCTCGGTGCCAACAAGCTTCCCATCGCGACCAAGTTTGTCGTCCGCAGGGATTACGTCGAATAATTTAATGGAGAAAGAGCAATGAAAGCAGCAGAAGCACGCGAAATGTCTGTAGCAGACCTCCGCGACCGTATCGAGATCGAGAAGTCAAACCTCGACACAATGAAGATCAATCACGCGATTTCTCCATTGGAAGATACCTCCAAGATCAAGAAGACCAGAAGGGATATAGCTCTCATGATCACTATCCTTGCTGAGAAAGAAAAACAGAACTAAAAAAGCAGACTTATGGAAAGAAATCTTCGTAAGGAAAGACTGGGTGTAGTGGTCAGCAGCAAGATGGACAAGACCATCGTCGTTGCCGTCGAGATCAAGGAGAAGCACCCTCTTTATGGCAAGTTTGTCAAGAAGACCACCAAGTTCGTCGCTCACGACGAGAAGAACGAGTGTGGTGAGGGCGATACCGTCCGCATCATGGAGACCCGTCCTCTCAGCAAGACCAAGAACTGGAGAGTAGTAGAAATCGTAGAAAAAGCAAAGTAGCATTATGATACAGCAGGAATCACGTTTACAGGTGGCCGACAACAGCGGTGCTAAGGAAGTCCTTTGCATCCGTGTGCTTGGCGGTACCAACCACCGTTATGCAACCGTCGGTGACACCATCGTCGTTGCAATCAAGAGCGCCATCCCTGGCGGCGACGCCAAGAAGGGCACCGTTTCAAGAGCTGTCGTAGTCCGTACCAAGAAGGAAATCCGTCGCGCTGATGGTTCTTACATCCGCTTCGACGACAACGCATGCGTCCTTCTCAACAACGCAGGCGAGCTTCGCGGAACCCGTATCTTCGGCCCTGTGGCCAGGGAGCTTCGCGACCGCTATATGAAGATCGTTTCACTGGCACCGGAAGTCCTTTAATTAATAAGAATTATGAAGAAGATACATATTAAGAAAGGTGACACCGTGTATGTAAATGCCGGTAACGACAAGGGCAAGACCGGAAAGGTCCTTTCCGTGGCTCCGGCCAAGGATCGCGCAATCGTCGAGGGTATCAACATGGTGACCAAGGCCACCAAGCCCAACACCAAGCAGCCTCAGGGCGGTCTCATCAAGCAGGAGAGCCCCATTCACATTTCCAACCTTCAGCTCATCGACCCCAAGAGCGGCAAGCCCACTCGCGTAGGTTACAAGATGGATGGCGACAAGAAGGTCCGTTACGCTAAGAAATCCGGAGAGGAGATCAAGTAATCATGGCAAAGAAAAGTTCAGCACCCGCCGTGCAGGTCGAGGTCCCTGCAGGCTACGTTCCTTCCCTTAAGAAGGTATACAAAGAGGAGATCGTCGAGAAGCTCAAGAAGCAGTTCGGTTACACTACCGTAATGCAGGTTCCCCGTCTCGTCAAGATCACCATCAACGAAGGTGTCGGTGGCGGCACCCAGGACAAGAAGGTCGTCGAGGAGTCGGCTGAAGAGCTCTCCCTCATCACCGGCCAGAAGGCAGTCATCACGAGCTCCAAGAAGGACGTTTCCAACTTCAAGCTCCGTAAGGGTATGCCCATCGGCACCAAGGTGACCCTCCGCAACGTCAAGATGTACGAGTTCCTCGAGAAGCTCATCCGCGTCGCCCTCCCGCGTATCCGTGACTTCAACGGTGTCGCAGAGAACATGGACGGCCAGGGCAACTACACCCTCGGACTCAAGGAGCAGATCATCTTCCCCGAGATCGACATCGACAAGAACCCCCGTATCCACGGACTTGAGATCACTTTCGTTACCACGGCCAACACCGACGAAGAGTGCCACGCACTGCTCGCCGCATTCGGCCTGCCTTTCAAGAAACATAACAAATAAGATACTATGGCAAAAGAATCAATGAAAGCCCGCGAGATCAAGCGCGCTAAACTGGTTGCTAAGTACGCAGAGAAGAGGAAGGCCCTCAAGGAAGCAGGCGACTGGGCAGCTCTCGACAAGCTCCCCAAGAACTCTTCCTCAGTGCGCCTCCACAACCGTTGCTCCCTCACCGGTCGTCCCAAGGGATACATGAGGGCCTTCGGCATCAGCCGTATCCAGTTCCGCGAGATGGCCAGCAACGGCCTCATCCCGGGAGTAAAGAAGGCAAGTTGGTAGAAATTTAAAAAGCATAAACAATATGACTGATCCTATTGCAGATTATCTCACCAGAGTCCGCAATGCCTACATGGCAGGAAAGAAGGTCGTGGAGATCCCGTCTTCCAAGATGAAGGTCGCCATCACCCAGATCCTCTGTGAGAAGGGCTACATCCTCAGCTACAAGGTGGTCGAGGGTACCCCGTTCAACACTATCAAGATAGCTCTCAAGTATCACCCGCAGACCAAGGTTGCCGCCATCAAGAAGATCGAGCGCGTCAGCTCCCCTGGTCTCCGCCAGTATACCGATGTAGAGAACATGCCTCGCGTCCTCAACGGACTCGGCATCGCCATCCTCTCCACTTCCAAGGGTGTCATCACCGACAAGGAAGCCAAGGAGCTCGGCGTAGGCGGCGAGGTCATTTGCTACGTATATTAATCTTATAAGAATTCATAGAACATGTCACGAATTGGTAAATTGCCTGTAAGCCTTCCGTCCGGAGTGAGCGTCGAGCTCACAGATGGCAACGTGCTGAAGGTTAAAGGACCTCTCGGAGAGATGTGCCAGAAAGTAGATCCGGACATCAAGGTCTCCGTTGAGGACAATCAGATCAAATTCGAGCGCCCCACCGACCAGCCCCGTCACCGTTCCATGCACGGTCTCTACCGCGCCCTGGTGCACAACATGGTCGTAGGTGTGTCCGAAGGTTTCACAACCACGCAGGAACTCGTCGGCGTCGGTTACCGTGTAGCAGTGAACGGCCAGCTCCTGGTCTTCTCTCTCGGTTATTCCCACGAAATTCATCTTATGCTCCCCCAGGAAGTCAAGGCCGAAGTTCCGGACGTCCGCAAGGGTGAGAACCCTCGCCTCGTCCTCAAGAGCTGCGACAAGCAGCTTCTGGGTCAGGTAGCAGCCAAAATCCGTTCATTCCGTGAACCGGAGCCTTATAAGGGCAAGGGTATCAAGTTCGCTGGTGAGCAGCTTCGTCGCAAGGCCGGTAAGACTGCAGCAGCTAAATAATAGGAGGAAAGAATTATGGCACTCACTAGAATTGAAAGAAGAAGAAGGATTCACTATCGTATCCGCAAGCACGTCAACGGCACTGCTGAGCGTCCTCGTATGGTCGTCTTCCGCAGCAACAAGCAGATCTATGTCCAGGTCGTCGACGACGAGCAGGGCAAGACCCTCTGCGCAGCCGCTTCCAACGACAAGGAGCTCGCGGCTCAGTGCAAGGGCAAGACCGGCATCGAGGCTGCTGCCATCGTAGGCAAGGCCATCGCCGAGCGCGCTCTCGCTAAGGGAATCACCACCATCAGCTTCGACCGCGGAGGTTACCTCTTCCACGGCAGGGTTAAAAGTTTGGCAGACGCTGCCCGTGAAGGCGGCCTCGTATTCTAATAGTAAAGACTATGGCAAATACAAATGTTAAAAGAGTAAAGACGTCTGACCTTGAGCTTAAGGACAGGCTTGTCGCCATCCAGCGAGTTACCAAGGTAACTAAGGGTGGTCGTCACTTCCGCTTTGCTGCAATCGTAGTCGTAGGTGACGAGAACGGCGTTGTAGGCTATGGTCTCGGCAAGGCTAATGAAGTCACTGCCGCTATCGCCAAGGGCGTTGAGGATGCAAAGAAGAATCTCGTGAAGATTCCCGTCATCAACACCACCATCCCCCACGAGCAGGAAGCCAAGTTCGGCGGCTCCCGCGTATTCATGAAGCCCGCAGCGCCCGGTACCGGTGTTAAGGCCGGCGGTGCAATGCGTGCCGTCTTCGAGTCTGCAGGCGTGCAGAACGTCCTCGCGAAGTCCAAGGGTTCATCCAACCCCCACAACCTCGTGAAGGCCACCATCACCGCCCTTACGCAGATGCGTGACGCATACACGGTAGCAAGCCTTCGTGGTATCCCCATGTCCAAAGTATTCAACGGCTAAAGGAGGACACACTTATGGCAAAGTTCAAAATCACCAAGATAATCAGCAGCAACGGCGAGACCCAGCGTCAGAAGGATAACCTCCGCTGCCTCGGAATCCGCCGCATGCACCAGACTGTAGAGGTCGAGAAGACTCCCGTCACCGAGGGTCAGGTCGCAAAGATCGCCCACCTCTGCAAAGTTGAAGTTATTGACTAAGGAGGACGCAGAGATGAAACTTAACAATTTGACACCAGCCGCTGGATCCACCAAGACCAGCAAGAGATTAGGCCGTGGTCAGGGCTCCGGTAAGGGAGGCACCGCCACCCGTGGTACCAAGGGTGCCCAGGCACGTGCCGGTTACGAGCACAAGATCGGCTTCGAAGGCGGTCAGATGCCTATCCAGCGTCGTCTTCCCAAGTTCGGCTTCACCAACCCTACACGCGTTGAGTATCTCGCAGTCAACGTAGCCACCATCGAGGCGCTCGCCACCAAGCTCGGAGTCAACGAGATCGGTGTCGACGACATCAAGGCCGCAGGTTTCGCAGCCAAGAACGACCTCGTGAAGGTTCTCGGCAACGGAGAGATCACCACTGCAGTCACCGTTACTGCAGACGCGTTCTCCAAGTCAGCTGTCGCAAAGATCGAGGCTGCCGGCGGAAAGGCAGTCGTAAACGAGTAGGACGATGAAGTTCATTGAAACAATAAAGAACATCTTCAAGATCGAGGAGCTTCGCAAGCGCCTCGGATACACCGCCCTCCTGATCCTCATCTACAGGCTCGGGTGCTTCGTGGTGCTTCCCGGCATCGACGCTTCCATGATTGCTGATTCCAGCCTCGCCCAGACTGCGTCCAAGGGTCTCGTAGGACTCCTGAACATGTTCTCCGGCGGTGCGTTCGGCAATGCATCGATCTTCGCGCTTGGCGTGATGCCGTACATCTCGGCATCCATCGTCATCCAGCTGCTCGGCGTTTTCGTCCCCTACTTCAGGAAACTCCAGATGGAGGGCGAAAGCGGACGCAAGAAGATGAACCAGATGACCAGGTGGCTCACCCTCGTCGTCATCTGCATCCAGGGACCGGCCTACATCGCCGCTCTCCACAACCAGATTCCTGAGTCAGCGTTCCTCGCTACCAAGACCCTGGGCTGGAGCACGTTCATCTTCAACCTTGTCTCCACCCTCATCCTCATGGCAGGTTCCATGTTCGTGATGTGGCTCGGCGAGCGCATTACCGACCGCGGTATCGGAAACGGTATCTCCCTCATCATCATGATCGGTATCGTCGCACGCCTTCCTTATGCACTTGCCGCCGAAATCGGCGAGAAGCTCACCACCACCAACGGCGGTCTCCTTCTCCTCATCGTCGAGCTCGTGATCTGGTTCTTCGTCATCATCGCCGCCATCGCTCTCGTGCAGGCTGTCCGCAGGGTTCCTGTGCAGTACGCCAAGAGAGTCGTAGGCAACCGCCAGTACGGTGGAGTCCGCCAGTACATCCCCCTGAAGATCAACGCGGCCGGCGTCATGCCTATCATCTTTGCACAGGCACTGATGCTCTTCCCGATCGTCTTCTCCCGCTGGGATGCAACCCGCGGCCTTGCAGCCACCCTCGGAAACTATACCGGATTCTGGTATAACTTCCTGTTCTTCCTCTTCGTTGTGATCTTCACGTACTTCTACACCGCCGTCACCGTCAACCCGACAATGATGGCCGAGGACATGAAGCGTAACAGCGGATTCATTCCGGGCGTCAAGCCGGGCAAGAAGACCGTCGAGTACCTTGACAGCATCATGTCAAGGGTCACCCTCCCGGGTTCCATCTTCCTCGGCCTCATCGCCATCCTTCCTGCATTCGCGATGATCGCAGGCGTCACCAACCAGTTCGCAAGCTTCTACGGCGGCACCTCGCTTCTGATTCTTGTGGGTGTTGTCCTTGATACTCTGCAGCAGGTGGAAAGTTATTTGCTGATGCGCCACTACGACGGTCTGATGAAGACCGGTCGTCTGAGCGGCAGGTCAGGCATGTAGTTCTTTGAAAAATTCAAGGTAGATGATCAGGCCTAAGACTGAGGAAGAGATCGAGCTCCTTCGCGAGAATGCCATCATAGTCTCCAAGACTTTGGCGGAAGTCGGTAAGGCGGTAGCCCCGGGTGTGACAACCAAAGAGTTGAACAGGGTTGCCGAGACTTTCATCCGCGACAACGGAGCCATCCCCAGTTTCCTCGGATTCGAAGGCTTCCCCGCAGCTATCTGTGCATCGGTGAACGATGTGGTCGTGCACGGTTTTCCGTCCGACTACGTCCTCAAGGAGGGCGACATCGTGACCGCTGACATAGGTACCCTCTACAAAGGATACAACGGCGACTCGGCATACACCTTCCCCGTCGGGGAGGTGGATGCCAGGACCCGCAAGCTCCTGGACGTCACCAAGGCGTCGCTCTACAAGGGCATAGAGGCGGCTGTGGCTGGTGCAAGGACCGGCGACATCGGATACGCGGTGCAGTCGTATGTGGAATCGTTCGGTTTTTCTGTTGTCCGTGAACTCGAAGGTCATGGGATCGGCAGGGAGATGCACGAGAATCCGGGTGTTCCCAATTACGGACGCCCCGGACGCGGCACTCACCTCGTCGACGGAATGACCATCTGCATCGAACCTATGGTCAATGCAGGAGGAAAGGCAGTGTACCTCGACCGCAACGGTTGGGCCGTGCACACCGCGGACAAGAGCAAATCCGCACATTTCGAACTTACGGTTGTTGTCCGGAAAGGCCGGGCCGAGCAGTTGTCCACCTTCGATTTTATCGAGAAAGATGGCAGGATCAATTTTTAAAGTGTAATTTTTAATTTCATTCAATGTCAAAACAGGTAGCAATAGAACAAGACGGAACGGTTATCGAGACCCTTCCTAACACAATGTTCAAGGTCGAGCTCGAAAACGGTCACGTCCTTCTCTGCAATATCTCCGGCAAGATGCGCATGCATTACATCCGCATCCTTCTGGGTGACAGGGTTCGAGTTGAAATTTCACCTTATGATTTGACCAAGGGCAGAATATCTTTCAGATACAAATAAAAAATACAGATATGAAAGTCAAAACATCCATCAAGAAGCGCAGCGAAGATTGCAAGATCGTCCGCCGCAAG
The DNA here is from genome assembly GCA_902787295.1 of uncultured Bacteroidia bacterium. Lineage (GTDB taxonomy): Bacteria > Bacteroidota > Bacteroidia > Bacteroidales > UBA932 > Cryptobacteroides. The sequence continues at coordinate 8,103 of CADAFW010000013.1, read as the reverse complement.
GGCCGTCTCTACGTGATCTGCAAGAAGAACCCCAAGTTCAAGATGCGTCAGGGATAATAGTCAGAGTAACAAATTAAGAAAGTATAATTATGGCAAGAATTGCTGGTGTTGATTTACCAAACAACAAACAGGGAGAAATAGGTCTGACCTATATCTTCGGCATCGGCCGCCCTTCAGCATTGAGGATTCTCGAGAAATGCGGAATCGATCCGACCATCAAGGTAGGTGAGTGGAACGATGAGCAGATCGCCAAGATCCGTACCGAGATCAACGAGAACTACAAGATCGAGGGTGAGCTCCGTTCTTCCGTCCAGATGGACATCAAGCGCCTCATGGACATCGGTTGCTACCGTGGAATCCGTCATCGTCTCGGACTTCCGGTTCGCGGCCAGAGCACCAAGAACAATGCGCGTACCCGCAAGGGCAAGAAGAAGACTGTTGCCAACAAGAAGAAGGCAACCAAGTAAAGATTGATGAATTATGGCAAAGAAAACTACAACATCCAAGAGGGTTGTCAAGGTTGAAGCTTATGGCGAGGCCCATATTTCATCAACCTTCAACAACTGCATCGTGACCCTCACCAATGCACAGGGTCAGGTGATCAGCTGGGGTTCCGCAGGCAAGTGCGGTTTCCGTGGCTCCAAGAAGAACACTCCGTACGCTGCTCAGATGGCAGCCGAGGATGCAGCCAAGACTGCATTCGACGCCGGCCTCCGCAGGGTGAAGTGCTACGTCAAGGGTCCCGGCCAGGGACGTGAGTCCGCTGTCCGTACCATCAACAACGCTGGTATCATCGTCACCGAGATCATCGACGTGACCCCGATGCCTCACAATGGTTGCAGACCTAAGGGCCGTCGTAAAGTTTAATTATTAAAGTACAGAAACTATGGCAAGATATACAGGTCCCAGCACCAAGATCGCACGTAAGTTCGGCGAGCCTATCTACGGTTCTGACAAGTATTTCGAGAAGAGGAATTTCCCTCCGGGACAGCACGGTCTCGCAGCAAAGCGCAAGAAGGCCAAGGAGTACGGCACCCAGCTTCAGGAGAAGCAGAAGGTCAAGTACATGTACGGAGTCCTCGAGCGTCAGTTCCACAACACCTACGACACGGCGTCCCGCATGGCAGGCCAGAAGGGTGAGAACCTCATCCTCCTCCTCGAGTCCCGTCTCGACAACATCGTATACCGTCTCGGTATCGCTCCTACCCGCGCAGCCGCACGTCAGCTCGTGAACCACCACCACATCACCCTCAACGGTTCCGTATGCAGCATCGCATCCACCATCGTGAAGCCGGGTGACACCGTGGCAGTCAGGGAGAGGTCCAAGAGCCTCGAGGTCATCCAGGCCAGCGTGGCCAACGCCTCCAAGTATTCCTGGCTCGAGTTCGACAAGAACACCCTCGTGGGCAAGTATCTCAATCTCCCCGTCAGGGCCGAGGTTCCCGAGAACATCAACGAGCAGCTCATCGTCGACCTCTATTCCAAGTAATAATTAACACCCGAAGAATTATGGCAATCTTAGCTTTTCAGAAACCCGACAAGGTTATAATGCTCGAAAGCACCGATACCGTCGGCCGTTTCGAATTCAGGCCTCTCGAGCCTGGTTACGGTCAGACCATCGGCAATGCTCTCCGTCGCATTCTGCTGGCCTCTCTGGAGGGTTTTGCCATCAGCCAGATCAAGATCGAAGGCGTACAGGACGAGTTCCAGACCATTCCCGGAGTAATTGAGGGAATGCAGGACATCATCCTCAACCTCAAGCAGGTTCGTTTCCGCCGCATGGTCGAGACCGTGGATACCGAGACGGCAAACATCGTCATCAGCGGCAAGAAGGAATTCACCGCTGAGGATATCTCCAAGGGATTGTCTTCTTTCAAGGTGTTGAATCCCGATCAGCATATCTGCTCTCTCGAGCCTTCAGTGAAGATCGAAATCTCGATCGTCATCACCAAGGGCCGCGGCTTCGTTCCCGCAGAGGAACTCCGCGACGAGAACACCCCCATCGGAACCATTCCGGTGGACGCCATCTACACTCCTATCCGCAAGGTCAACTGGAGCGTCGAGAACTGGCGTGTCGAGCAGAAGACCGATTACGAGAAACTTAATCTTGAGGTCGTCACCGACGGCTCCATCTCTCCGAATGCCGCCCTCCAGGAGGCCGCCAACATCCTCATCTACCACTTCAAGCTCTTCACCGACGACAAGAAGATGTCGTTCGAGAGCGCAGCGGAGCCGGATAGCAGCGAGCTCACCGAGGCCGATCTGAGCATGAGGCATCTCCTTCTCACCAAGCTCACCGACATGGGTCTTTCCGTCCGTGCCTTCAACTGCCTCAAGGCGGCTGACATCGACACCTTCGCAGACCTCGTGTCCTACTCACGTTCCGAGCTGCTGAAGTTCCGCAACTTCGGCCGCAAGTCTCTCAATGAGATCGACGTGCTCGTGGAGAAGATGCATCTCTCATTCGGAATGGATGTGACCAAGTATAATATTGAACCGAAGCCCAAAAAAATTGAACAGTAATGAGACACAATAAAGCCGTTAATCATCTTGGCCGCAAGAGTGGTCACCGCAAGGCGCTCCTCGCCAACATGGCTTCCTCTCTGATCCTCCACAAGCGCATCACCACCACGCTCGCAAAGGCAAAGGCCCTCAGGAGCTACGTGGAGCCGCTTATCTCCAAGTCCAAGGAAGACACCACCCACTCCCGTCGCGTGGTCTTCAGCTACCTCAAGGACAAGAACGCCGTGAGCGAGCTTTTCCGCACCGTAGCACCGAAGGTCGCTGACCGTCCGGGCGGATACACCCGTGTCCTCCACCTTGGTTTCCGTCAGGGAGACGCCGCCGACATGGCTCTCATCGAACTCGTGGACTTCAACGAAGCAGCTCTCGCAACTGCTCCCAAGGCCGCGAAGAAGAGCACCCGCCGCAGCCGCGCCAAGAAGGCTGAGGAAGTTGCTCCCGAGACGCCTCAGGAGGCTCCTCAGGAAGAGCCCAAGGCTGAGTAAAAAAGCAAAAGGGAAAGGGGGAATTTCGGTTTCCCCTTTCTTTTTTTTATCTTTATCCTAACCTTGAAAATAACTGATATGAATCCATTATTTTATGCCGTTCCCGTTGCGTCGGTCCTCGCGCTCCTCTTCGCATTCATCTTCTACCGTCAGATGAAGAAGGAGGACGAGGGTACCCCTACGATGAAGCAGATCGCGCAGTACGTGCGTGAGGGAGCCATGGCTTACCTCAAGCAGCAGTACAAGGTAGTGGTCATAGTCTTCATCGTGCTCGCCGTATTCTTCGCGATCCTCGCGTACGGATTCGGCGTCCAGAACCCTTGGGTTCCGTTCGCATTCCTCACCGGCGGTTTCTTCTCCGGCCTCGCAGGCTTCATCGGGATGAAGACCGCCACCTTCGCTTCCGGCCGTACTGCCAATGCAGCTCGCAGGAGCCTTAATTCCGGCCTCAAGGTAGCGTTCCGCTCCGGCGCCGTGATGGGCCTCACCGTCGTGGGTCTCGGACTCCTCGACATCGCCATCTGGTGGATAATCCTGAACGCTTTCGTGCAGGAGGCGGACACCGCACAGAAGCTCGTGGTCATCACCACCACCATGCTCACCTTCGGAATGGGTGCATCCACCCAGGCCCTCTTCGCCCGCGTGGGCGGCGGTATCTACACCAAGGCCGCTGACGTAGGCGCCGACATCGTCGGAAAGGTCGAGAGCGACCTCCCGGAGGATGATCCCCGCAACCCCGCCACCATCGCCGACAACGTCGGTGACAACGTGGGTGACGTGGCCGGCATGGGCGCAGACCTCTATGAGAGCTACTGCGGCTCCATCCTCAGCACCATGGCACTCGGCGCGTCCGCATTCTATATGGCAGGCCCCGAGATGCAGACCAAGGCCATCATCGCCCCTATGCTCATCGCAGCCGTGGGCGTGGTCCTTTCCGTGCTCAGCATCTTCACCGTCCGCACCAAGGAAGGCGCCGGCATGGCACAGCTCCTCAAGAGCATGAGCTTCGGCACCAACCTCGCCGCCATCCTCAGCGGAGTCGCCACCTTCGGCATCCTCGCCCTCGTGTTCGGCACCGCCAACAACGACTGGTGGCACTTCGCCCTCTCAGTGGTCTCCGGCCTCTGCGCCGGCGTGATCATCGGCAAGGCGACGGAATACTACACCTCGCACTCATACAAGCCGACCCAGAAGCTCGCAGAGTCTTCCCAGACCGGTCCCGCCACCGTCATCATCAGCGGCGTGGGCCTCGGAATGCGCTCCACCGCCATTCCCGTGCTCGCAATCGCCTGCGCCATCATCCTCTCCTACCTGTTCGCAATCGGATTCGACGTGGAGAACATGATGTCCGCCGCCAACCTTTCCAAGGGTCTCTACGGCGTGGCCATCGCAGCAGTGGGTATGCTCAGCACCCTCGGAATCACCCTCGCCACCGATGCATACGGCCCCATCGCCGACAATGCCGGCGGCAATGCGCAGATGTCCGAACTCGAGCCTGAGGTCCGTGAGCGCACCGACGTCCTCGACGCCCTCGGCAACACCACCGCCGCCACCGGAAAGGGCTTCGCCATCGGTTCCGCGGCCCTCACCGCACTTGCACTCCTCGCATCCTACATCGAGGAGATCAAGATTGCGCTCCACCGTACCGGAGAACTGGTGGACGGCGTAGCCGGCAAGGTCGACGCCGCTACCGCAAGCATACTCGACATCCTTCACAACTACAACGTCAGCCTGATGAATCCTGCAGTGCTTGCAGGCGTGTTCATCGGTGCGATGATGGCGTTCCTCTTCTGCGGCCTCACGATGGACGCAGTGGGACGCGCGGCATCCAAGATGGTGATCGAAGTCCGCAGGCAGTTCCGCGAGATCAAGGGCATCCTCACCGGTGAGGGCACCCCTGACTACAAGCGCTGCGTGGAGATATCCACCAAGGCAGCCCAGAAGGAAATGCTCGTTCCCGCACTCATCGCAATCATCGTCCCCGTCCTCGTGGGCATCGTGCTCGGCGTGGCAGGCGTGCTCGGCCTCCTCATCGGCGGTCTCGGCGCAGGCTTCGTGCTCGCAGTCTTCATGTCCAATTCCGGCGGCGCCTGGGACAATGCGAAGAAGTTCGTGGAGGAAGGCAACTTCGGCGGAAAGAACTCCCAGTGCCACCACGCGACCGTCGTCGGCGACACCGTCGGCGATCCGTTCAAGGACACTTCAGGACCTTCCCTGAACATCCTCATCAAGCTGATGAGCATGGTCAGCATCGTAATGGCCGGCCTTACCGCAGGATTCCATCTGCTGTAGGACGCCGTTCCTCCCTATATCCAACAAAATGCCCGGCTTCGGCCGGGCATTTTGCTTTTCCCCCTCCCCCTTTTTTCGTATCTTTGCGCCCGATTAAGAAAAGCGCGTAATTTTAAATAGTGAAGCAGATATGAAAAAAATTTTGACTCTCTTTCTATTTCTCTTTGTTGCAGGGAGCGTCTATGCTCAGAACACAGAAAACGCTTGGCCTCATAGTCAGGAACGAGATAAAATTTCCGTAGCTCCGGGCGGTCAGGATATTACCATAAATCGTAATACCTATGTCTGGAAGCCTTTCAGTGACGTGGTCGGCATCAGCCTCTACGGCAGCCGATACCGCAAGGCAAAATCTTCGCAGTTCTGGGGCATCTTCCTGTCCTGCGTTGCCGCACCGGCAGGCGCGTTAGTGATTGCCGGGTATGCTGGCAGTAATGATGGAACAATGCCTACGATCCTTGGCAGTGTCGCTCTTGTAGGAAGCCTTGGCGCCGGCATCCCGCTTTGGGTAAAGGGACGCCGTGAACTCGACTGGATGCTTGACGATTATACCCGCCGCTTCGCCCCGCAGTCTAATGTCGCATCCCTTACCGTCGGGCCTACTTCAAGCGGAATAGGGTTGGCATTGAATTTTTGATAGAGCTGTCCTATATTGCAAAGTCAGAGGATACTCTTTCCGGTATCCTCTTTTTTGTTACCTTTGCCCTATGAACACGTTCGGAAGGATTTTCAGGGTCTCCATCTTCGGAGAATCCCACGGCCCTAAGATCGGCGTCGTCATCGACGGGGTGCCGGAAGGAATAGAGTTGAGCGCAGAGGATTTCAAGGCGGACATCGCCAGGCGCGCACCGGGTGCTATCGGCACCACTCCCCGCAGGGAGGCGGACGAGCCGGAGTTCCTCAGCGGCCTGTACGACGGCCACACCACCGGCGCTCCGCTCACCATCGTATTCGACAATTCCAACACCCGCTCGGGCGACTATGCGGAATTCGACGCGATGCCCCGACCGGGACACGCGGACTACGTGGCGTCGGTCAAGTGGGACTGGGCCAACGATCCGCGCGGCGGAGGGCATTTTTCCGGCCGCCTGACCCTGCCTGTGGTCGCTGCCGGCGTCGTCGCCAAGAAGGTGCTCGAAGGCATCACGTTCGATGCAAGGATGGTGGAGATAGGAGGCTGCCCGGACAGCGCGAAATGGGAGGACCTGCTCAAGGCCGCCGCCGCGGAGGGGGATTCCCTCGGCGGAGTGGTGGAATGCGCCATAGACGGCGTTCCCATAGGCCTGGGAGAGCCTTTCTTCGATTCGGTGGAATCGCTCATCTCCCACGCGGTATTCTCCATTCCGGGCGTGCGCGGCATAGAATTCGGCGACGGATTCAAGGCTGCGGCGATGAAGGGCTCCGAGCATAACGACCCGTTCGGTCCGCTCGGCCCCGAAAAGAACGGCGCCGGCGGCATCAACGGAGGCATCTCCAACGGCGCGCCCATAGTGTTCCGCGTGGCTTTCAAGCCGACCTCGAGCATCGCCAAGGCCCAGCGCACCTACAATTTCGCAAAGGAAGAAATGGATACCCTCGAGATCAAGGGCCGTCACGACGTCTGCTTCGCGCAGCGCACGCCGGTCATCGTGGAGGCCATGGCGGCCATAGTGCTCGCCGACCTGGTCTGATCTCAGAAATTCTCCAGGAACTCCGGGAACGACTTGCTGACGCAGTCCGTGTCGTCCATCACGACGGGCGAGTCCGCTCCCAGTTCAGCAACTTTCAGTGCCATGACCATCCTGTGGTCGTGGCACGTCGTATATGCACCGCCCTTGAGCAGGTGGCCGCGGAGTATGCGTGAAGACAGCGATTCGCCGCCCACCACGAGCACATCCCCTTCCGCGTATGCGTCCACGCCCATCTGCGTGAGCATTCCGAGCACCGCTTCCGCGCGGTTGGACTCCTTTCCGGCAAGCCTCCCGAGGCCCGCTATGCGGCTCTCGCCGGAGCAGAACGCCGCCAGCACGGAGACGATGGGGAAGAGGTCCGGAGCGTTGTTGAGGTCGGTCGTGAAGGCTTCCAGCGGGGCCTTGCGCACGCAGACCACGTCGTCGTCGATCTGCGACACTATCGCGCCCGTTTCCACAAGTATGTCCATTATGGCGATGTCCGCCTGGAGCGACTTGGAATCGAGCCCGAGGACCTCCGCGCTGCCGAACACGGCGCCCGCCACCAGGAAATTCGCCGCCGCGCTCCAGTCGCCTTCGATGGCGAAATCGGCCGCACGGTAGCGCTGGCCGCCGCGCACCTTGAAGGTGATGCCGGTGCAGTACGACCAGTCCTGCTGCTCGAGCATTTCCGCGTCGCCCTCCATCTCGCTGCGGGTGCTGATGCCGAAGTGGCGCAGCACGTCGAGGGTGATGTACATATATGGTATGCTCTTGGGCTCGCTCACATAGACGTAGGAGTCCTTGGGGCAGAGGGGGAGTGCCATCAGCAGGCCGGAGACCAACTGCGACCCGCCCTTGCCGTCCACTTCGCCCGTTCCCGGGATCAATCTTCCGTTCACCGTCACCGGAACGAAGATTTCCTTGGATCCGTCGCTGCGCTCGCGCTCGTTGTTCAGGAGCACGCCGAAGGCCGCCATTATGCCGCTGGCACCGCTGAGGGGCCTTTTCAGCAGGGTTCCGCGGCCGGTGACCGTGACCGGACCGTCATTCACGGCGGCGAGGATGGGGACCATAAGCCTGGTCAGCAGGCCGGATTCGCCGGTGTCCAGGGTTTCGAGGCTGAGGGGCTCGCTGACGGGGCCTATGCCGGTGAT
>CADAFW010000012.1:3821-23490 GCA_902787295.1 uncultured Bacteroidia bacterium | reverse complement strand
GACCACCGCGGCCAGACTCCCGGCGCACCTCCACTGGAAGGTCTTGCTCTCGTCGAAGTCCGTGGACGCGCCTATGACCGTCGCCGCCGCATACGGCCCCCCGTCGCCCCAGAGCCCGTACTGGTTCGCCGTAGCCCAGTATGGCATTTCCTGCCCGGAGGACAGCATGCCCATCATCATAAGGTATAGCGCGAAATCGGTCATGGACAAAAAAACAAAAAGGGGGTGACTATCAGTCTTTCGACTTTTTGCACCCTCTTCGAAGGACTTCTATGAGTAATTTGTACAAAAAAATGTAAAACTTACGTTTCAGTCATTGCCTTCTCCGGCCGGAAGGATATAAGGCTGGACTGTCGTTTCGGGCGTCAGACGATTGTTGTACCCGGACTATAGAAAGTCCAGATTCAGGTTGGCTGAAAAGCCTTTTGCTTTTTTATTTGCGACAAGTCTCTTCAATTCATCCAACGTGAGAACAGTCTCAAGATAGGCAAACATTTTTTCTTCACTCCACCCCATTTCTGCAAGCCTGGCAGAAACCCGTTCAGTTTCAGCGCGCAAATCCTTTTGAGCCTGGGAATCAGCCTTCATACAATCAGGACTGATCATGCTCCGCAGGCTCTTGAAGATCTTTCGTTCTTCTTTAGTCAATGTCCCTGTCTTGATATCATCAGTTAATTTGAACCGCCAGAGACTGGCCTGAATCTCAGGAGCAAGCATCCGGATATCTTCACTTGCTTCAAGATTGACGATATGCTCGACAAAAGCAGTCCGATCAAATCCATCAGATGCCAGATGGCAAGAGAAGGTGAAAAGGGCAGATAGTAAAACGACGATAAGAGAAGCTAACTTATTCATTCAAAATTTGCAAGGAATTATAACAAAAACAAGGCTGCGGAAAGTTTATTGATGTATGACAAATATATATAAAAAGCAACAACAAATCAAAATCACAATAACAGAGTTATCAAAACGTAAATACAACAACCTGACTCAACGGTTGGGGTACTTTGCGACCGGACGAATGTGGTCACTTTGCAACGAAAATACCACTTCAACGACCCTGCGGGGGCGACTGTTCCCCGTGGCGTGCCCGACTCTGGCACCCGATTGGAAATCTGTCATATGCGTTTTCTTTTGTTCCCTAATATACAAATTATATCGTTATCCGTGTAAAGTACGGTTGCCGGCGCGACTTCTTACTTTGCCTGTTGCACTTCGAACCAAGCGCTCATCGACGTTTGTCGCGATACGGAAAGAGGCCGACCTTTTCAAGTCGACCTCTCATCATATGCTTGCGGGAAGACTAGAAGATGCGGGCTCCTTGTAGTCGTCTACGGTAGGAGCGGGTGCGTCGTTGCGGGGGCCGTTGCCTCTGCGGAAGCCGCCCCTGCGGTCGTCGTTCCTGCGCTCGCCGCCCTGACGGCGGTCGTTGCCACCGTTCCTGCGGTCATCGCCCCTACGGTCGTCATTCCTGCGGTCTCCGCGACGGTCGTTGCCGCCGTTCCTGCGGTCGTCGCCCCTGCGCTCGCCACCGTTTCCGCGAGGCCTGCGCTCAGGCTCGGTATAGCCTTCCGGCTTCTCGGTGAGGGCGCGCATGGAGAGGCGCATCTTGCCGGTCTTGGCGTCTATTTCGAGGAGCTTCACGTCGATCTCGTCGCCCACTGAAAGCACGTCCTCGACCTTGTCGGTCTTGGTCCATGCGATCTCGGAAACGTGGAGAAGGCCTTCCTTTCCGGGGAGGATTTCCACGAATGCGCCGAAGTCGAGGATGCTGACCACCTTTCCGTGATAGGTCTCGCCGACCTCGGGAACTGCGCAGATACCCTTGATCCAATCGAGGGCCTTCTGCATGGCTTCCTTGTCGCTGGAGGCGACGTCCACCACGCCTTCGGTAAGGTTGGTGCCGGGGATGGGCTCCTCGGTGATGGTGATGGTGGTGCCGGTCTCCTTCTGGATCTTCTGGATGGTCTCGCCGCCCTTTCCGATAACTGCACCGATGAACTCCGCTGCGATGCGGATCTGCTCGATGCGGGGCACGAACGGCTTGTAGTCCTCACGGGGCTCGCTGATGGTCTTCATCATCTCGCCCATGATGTGCATGCGGCCCTGGCGAGCCTGCTCGAGTGCCTTTTCAAGCACGTCGTAGCTGAGGCCGTCGACCTTGATGTCCATCTGGGTCGCGGTGATACCGTCGGCGGTACCGGTGACCTTGAAGTCCATGTCGCCGAGGTGGTCCTCGTCGCCGAGGATGTCGGTGAGGATTGCGTAGCGCTCGTTAGGACGCTCGGCATCGGTGATGAGGCCCATTGCAACGCCTGCCACGGGCTTCTTGATCTTCACGCCTGCGTCCATGAGGGCGAGGCAGCCGCCGCATACGGAGGCCATGGAAGAGGAACCGTTGGATTCGAGGATATCGGAAACGACGCGGACTGCGTACGGATTCTCGGGTGCGAGGGGAACGACGGGCTTGAGGGCGCGCATCGCAAGGTTTCCGTGGCCGATCTCACGACGGCCTACGCCGCGCTGGGCCTTTGCTTCGCCGGTGGCGAACGGAGGGAAGTTGTAATGCAGCACGAACTGCTGGTCGTCCTGGATGAGGACCTCGTCGGTCTCCTTCATGTCCATCTTGGTACCGAGGGTCACGGTAGCGAGGGACTGGGTCTCTCCGCGGGTGAAGATTGCGGAACCGTGGGCGCAGGGGAGGTAGTTCACTTCGCACCAGATGGGGCGCACCTCGTTGCACACGCGGCCGTCCAGGCGGACGCCCTCGTCGAGGATCATGTTGCGCATCGCTTCCTTCTCCACAGCGTGGTAGTAGCGGTTCACGAGCGGGGTCTTCTCCTCGAGCTCCTCCTCGGGGATGGTGGCGAGGAATTCTTCCTGGATGGCTTCGAAGCCCTCTTCACGCTCGTGCTTGGGCTTTGCGGACTTGGCAAGGGCGTAGCACTTGTCGTAGCAGAAGCTCTCGACTGCCTTCTTGAGCTCCTCGTCCTCCACGTCGTGGGGATAGTCGCGCTTGTTGACGTCGGTGCCGAGCTCCTTCATGAGTTCCTTCTGGATGCGGCAGTGCTTCTTGATCTCCTCGTGGGCGAACTTGATGGCCTCGAGCATGTCGTGCTCGCTGACCTCGTTCATTTCGCCCTCGACCATCATGATGTTCTCCTCGGTGGCTGCGACCATGAGTTCGAGGTCGGAGTCCTTCATCTGGGAGAAGGTCGGGTTGATTACGAATTCACCGTTGATGCGGCTTACACGCACTTCTGATATAGGACCGCCGAAAGGAAGGTCGGAGGTTGCAAGGGCGCAGGATGCTGCGAGGCCTGCAAGTGCATCCGGCTGGATGTCCTTCTCGGCTGAGATGAGGGTTACGTTTACGAAAACCTCGAGGTGGAAGTCATCCGGCCACAGGGGACGGATGGGGCGGTCGATAAGGCGTGAGATAAGGATCTCATAGTCGGAAGATTTACCTTCCCTCTTCATGAAACCGCCGGGGAAACGACCTGCTGAGTAGAATTTTTCCTTGTAGTCTACGGTGAGGGGCATGAAATCGGTGCCTTCCTTCACTTCCTTGGCTGCGCATACGGTGGCGAGAAGCATGGTGCCACCCATCTTTACGACAGCGGAGCCGTCAGCCTGCTTCGCAAGCTTGCCGGTCTCGATTTCGATCACGCGGCCGTCCGCGAGTTCGATCTTTTTGTTGATGATGTTCATTATTGTTTTCCTTAAACTGCTTTCGTCAAAAAAAGGGATGGCGCCAACCAGGCGCCACCCCTGTGCTTCCTATCGTGATTATCGACGGAGACCGAGCTCCTTGACGATATTCCTGTATCTCTCGATGTCAACCTTCTGGAGATAATCCAGAACCTGACGCCTCTTACCGACGAGACGAAGGAGGGAACGGCGGGTGACGACGTCCTTCTTGTTCTTCTTCACGTGCTCGGTGAGGTGAGCGATACGGTAGGAAAATAAAGCAACCTGACTCTCTGGTGAGCCGGTGTCCTTATTGGACTTCCCGTACTTCGCGAAAATCTCTTGCTTCTTCTCAGGCATTAAATATTCAGCCATCGTGCAAAAAATTTGTTAGGGTTAATAAATAAAAAATAATCAATGCTTTAGCTGCGCGCTAAAAAGCGTGCAAAGTTAGACATTTTTTCCGACTTTCCAAGAGAAACGCGGAAAATGCTACTCCATGGGGTCCCTGTCGATGAGCGGCAGGCCGCGGGATTTGAGCAGGTCGTTGTAGCGGACGATGACCTCGTCCACGCAATCCTCCCACGAGCGCACTATGGTACGCGACGCCTGGAGACCCACGCGGCGGACCTTCTCCCTGTCTGCCATCAGCCCGCGCAGTAGCGTGGACATCGCCTGCGGGTCGTTCTCCGTGAGGAAGCCGTTCTCCCCGTCAACCAGGATGGTGGACGCGGTGGCGCCCTTCGCCATCACGGCGGGAGTATGCAGCGCGGCGGCCTCTCGGACCACGAGCGGAGCGTTGTCGTAGAGCGACGGGAAGAGGAAGAGGTCGGATGCCGCATAGTACGTGGTCATCTTCTGCCGGTCGGTGATGGTGCCCACGAAGGTCACCTTGTCGTCCAGCCCGTTCTCCTTCACGAGCTTCTTCATGTCCTCCGCGGCATAGCCGGTGCCGATGAAGAACATGCGGAACGGCATCTCCTTCATCAGCGCGAGCGACTCGATGACGAGCTTGGGGTTCTTCTGCCAGATGTGCTGGCCCACGAAGAGCATCACGAATTCGTCCTTGCCTATCCCGAGGCTCCTGCGCGCATCGGCGAAGAACTCGTCGCTATAGTCGGCCACGAGGTCGGAGCCGTTGTCCATCACCTCCACGTGGCCCTTGAAGCCGTAGTCGCGGATGACGTCGGTCACCGATGCCTGGGGCACCCAGACCATATCGGCCTGGTTGAAGAAATCTATGATGAGCTTGATCACCACGTCCACGGCGATGCCGGGCAGCACCGAACTGAAGTCGTCGCGGAACTTGGAATGGAAGGTGGCCACCATGGGTACGCCCAGCAGCTTGGAGGCCCTCACTCCGGCACGGCCGGCGGTGAAGGGGCTGTGGCAGTGGACTATCTTGTAGCTGGTCTTGAGAACCTTCGCCATGAAGACCGGGTCGATCTCGGCGATTCCCGTAACGTAGGGCGGACGCTGGGGCACGGGGATGGAGAAATAATCCAATACCTTGTATTCCAGCTTGGAATAGTCCGTACCGGGGACGTTCGGGGTGATCACGTACACCCCGCCGACCTTCTTCTGAAGCCAGTATGCATAGTTCTCCACGCAGATGGACACGCCGTCCATCACGGGAGGGAATACATCACAGAAAAGTCCTACGTTAGCCTTCGAAATGTTGAATATTCCAGCCATACTACTCCGCCACCTCCTCTGCTACGGTGGCTTCTTCGGCCACCACTTCTTCGAGTGCCGCCGCTGCGGCTATGGAGTCTGCCCTCGCAATGGAGTCTGCCTTTGCCTGGGCGGCCGCTTCGGCCTTCTTCTGCTTCGGGGACTTGAGCCCGTAGTCTGCGAGGCGTCCGCTGAAGAACAGGGCGCAAAATGCCGCGGCGAGCACCAGCAGCAGGCCGATGAGCCACTTCACCCACGCGGGGGTCTTCTTCGCGTACGGATCGTCCAGGTTCATCTTGGGATACTTCGCGACGGAAGTAAGCGTCTTCCCGAAAGCGTTGTTCACTATGACGTTGGAGTTCACCGCCCAGCCGTTGGCGTTGAGGACCGGCCCCAGATTGCGCTTGCGGAGCTTGCTCCATGCGATGAAGCAGGACGGCGCAGAGATGATGAGCATTATCGCGAGTATGATGAGCAGGAACTGCCACCAGGCGAGGCCCTTGAGAACGGCCACGATGCCCGCGAGAGCGGCTCCGAGGGCTCCCAATGCGAGTCCTACCGCCGCGAAGATGCCCGCGTACTTGGCAATGTCGAACGGCTGCTTCACCGCGGTCTTGTCGGTGGTGACCTTGTCCGCGGAGTTCAGCAGGCCGGAAGTGGAGGCCGCTTCCTTCTCTGCGGCGCTCTTGTTGATCTTGTCGGTGATGAAGTTGCCGAGCTTGCGGTAGGGATTCCAGAACGCCTGGCGCACGCTGATGGGATTGTCCACCACCTTGATGATGGTTGCGTCCCAGTCGCCGCCTTCACGGTCGTAGAACACGCCGTTCTTGCCCGGACGGAGTGCGCGTATGCTGCCGGCGGTCATCACTGCCACGATGTTCATCGTCTCAGCCTTGGTCTTGCTGGTGCAGGCGCAGTAGATGAGGAACATGCCGCTGAGGCCCGCCATGTCGGCGTGCTTGCCCATGTCCTCCACCCTGACGCAGAGGTTGCAGCAGCGCTGGTCGATGTAGAGCTCGCCAGCGTCGAACACTGCGATGCCGCCGTCCTTGCGCGGAGCGTAGAAGTCGGTGAATATCACGTAGTTGCGAAGGAACTGCGCGAAGTCGCGGTAGAGGTGGGTGAGCTTGTTGACGGCGTCGATGCCCTCGGCTTCCTCCTTGAGTTCCACGTCCTTCTCCACGAGTCCGAGGAGGGCTGCCTTGCGGTCGGCCTTGAGCTCGGCCTTCACGGCGTCGATTCCGAGGTCTTCCACGATGTCGCCCTTCTTGTCGGCCTTCCAGGCGGTGAATGCCGCAAATTTGGCTACGATGGCATTCCACTCGTCCTCGGTGATGCCGTCCTTGCCGGCAAAGTCCTTGTCCAGCACGAGCGCCTTCACGCTAGCGAATGCTGCCTGCCAGGCGGGATTGATGCCTTCGAACGGCAGTTCAGCGCTCTTGCGCGGGCGGGCAAGGGGATGCACTGCGATCTCCTCGGCCTGGGTGGCGAGGTTCTTGTCGCTGATTGCGCCGATCTTCTCGGCGTTCACGTCCACCGCGCCCTTCACGTCCTCGTCGAAGCCTATGAGTTTGCAGCGCATGAAGTAGTCCGCCACCTTGTCCTTTATGGCGTCCACTGCGGCGAGGGCCGCTTCTGTGTCGTCCCCGTAAGGGAATATCTCTTTCTTGCCGGCCTCCGCGGCGTCCTGCCAGGCGGCATAGTCCGCGAGTGCGGCATAGAATGTCTCGATGTTCTCGGCGGTGATGCCTGGCTCCCCGTTGCGGTCGGTGGAGGTGCCGGTCTTGGCGCCGATGGTCTCGATGAGTTTCTGCTCGGCCTCGTCGTCGCTGCTCTTCACGGTGATGATGCCGTCGCCGTTGAATTTGGTGTCCTTGAAGATGGCCACGCTGTCGCTGGTGTCCTCGATGCCTATGCAGTCCTTCTCCTTGCCGAGGTTGGCCAGGATCTGCTTCGCGGACTCGTGAAGCGCCTTGCCGATCTCGCTTTCGGTGTTGATGGCATCCAGGGCGATGGAACTCTCGCCCTTGAGGATGGAGTCCTTGTCCTTCACTGCGGCAGTCAGCCATTCGGCGGCCGCCACGACCTCCGGCACGCGGATCTTGCCGTCGCCGTCGGTGTCGAGGAGTTTCAATGTGTCGGAATCGAACTCGAGCCCCTTCACGGGGCAGCTGAGCACCGTCCAGAGCTTCTGGTCGAGCTCTCCGAGGTGCGCGATGTCTTCACCTGAGGTGATGTTTACCCTTACCACTCCTCCGAGGGAGCAGTAATCCCACTGGTAACCGTTAGTGTTTTTCTTATCTTTCATATGATTGTGAATTATCGTTTGCTTGTCAGGGCTGCACGGGCTTGTACCTGGGTATGAGCGCCTTCATCACCGCCCAGGAGATGAGGTAGGCCACGCCGCAGTAGCAGAAAATGATGAAGTAGCCGGCCGGCTTGCCTTCGAATCCCATGAAGGTGAATGCGGAACCGGCGTTCTCCGCGAAGGTGAAGAGGTTGCCCGCGATCTTTTGAATGGCCATGGTCGCGATGCCGCCGGCGAGCGATGCCATTCCGGTCAGGGTGCCGATGGTGCTCTTCGGGAAGAGGTCGCTGACTATGCTGTACATGTTGGCGCTCCAGGCCTGGTGCCCTGCGGCGGAGAGGCCGATGAGGATGGCCGGCCACCAGGGGCTGTTCAGGCTGACGCCCAGCGGCTGGGCGAGCAGCGCGCACATGGGGAAGAACGCGAAGATGAGCATGGAGAGCATACGTCCGTCGAACGGGTGCATGCCCTTCTTCTCCACGAAGAACTTGGGCAGGTAGCCGCCGAAGATGGAAAGTATGGAACTTATGGAGTAGAGCGTGATGAGCAGCAGCTGCCCCAGCGCGGTGGTGGACTTTGCGCCGAACTGGTTGTCGAAGTACGACGGCGCCCAGAACAGGAAGAACCACCATACGCCGTCGGAGAAGAATTTGCCCAGGATCACGGCCCAGGCCTGCCTGTATTTCAGGCACTGGAGCATCGGGATGCTCTTTTCCTGAGCCAGCGCGGCCTTCTCGGCGGCTTCCTCGGCGTCGTCCTGGTGGATGTATTCGAGCTCAGCCTGGTTCACCTGCTTCGATTCCTCCGGCTTCTTGTACATGAATATCCAGAAGAACACCCACACGAAGCCCAGGCCGCCGATGATGATGAACGCCCATTCCCATCCCAGCGCCTTTGCGAGCGGCGGGATGCAGAGCGGCGCCACGAGCGCTCCCACGGAGGCTCCGGCATTGAAGATGGAGGTCGCGAACGCGCGGTCCTTTTTCGGGAAATACTCGGCGGTCACCTTGATGGCGGCGGGGAAGTTCCCGGATTCGCCCAGGGCCAGCACGCCGCGGCAGAGGAGGAACAGGTAGACGGAGACGGTGGAGAACGAAAGTGCCACCAGGCCGCTGACCTTCAGGGCCGCAACGCCGCAGAAAGCGTGCATGCAGGCACCCACGGACCATACTATGATGGAGATGATGTAGCCCTTCCGGGTCCCGATCCAGTCTATGAACTTGCCTGCGAACAGGCAGGCGAAGGCATAGAAGATGGAGAAGAAGCTGGTCACGGTGCCATAGTCGGCGTCGGTCCAGTGGAACTGGGGCTTTATGAACTCCTCATAGGTCAGCGAAAGGACCTGGCGGTCCATATAATTGATGGTTGTGGCGAAAAACAGCAGCGAGCATATCCACCACCGCCAGTTGCTCATCAGGTCCTTGGCGGACCCTCCGGTCGTCGTTCTCATCTCAGTCTTCGTCTAAAGCAATTCTTGTTTCTGCAAATGTCGCAATGGTAAGGCTGCCGCTTCAGTTCCTTGCCCAGCGCGAAGAATCCGCTCACGGACTTCTCGGGCTGCATCAGGCAGGATTCCGTCAGCGTCACCCCGCAGGGCTCCTCGGGGAACAGCGAGAAGAACAGCCTCTGCTCCCGGAGGTTCCAGTCGCAGTATCCCGGGCTGTAGGACATCGAGACTCCGCTCTTCTGCAGGCCGTCCTTCAGGAGTTCCTCGTTGTCGGGACCGTCCACGAGGGCTTCCAGGTCCGCTCCCAGCCGGGAAACGGCCAGTTCGGCAAGCGTGGTCCCTATGGAATCGGCGATGAAATCCTTGAAGACGTCGCCCTCTGCGTTCAGTTCCTTCACCGCCATGTCGAACTCCCGTCCGGCCGTGGCGATGTACATGCATACGTGGGTCATGCCCTTCAGGTACGAGCAGATGATGCCTTCCGGCGCGAATGTGACGCCGCCGGCGACTATCTGCCGCGGGGAGATCTTCTCCGCCTCTAGTATGCGCCAGGTATATCGTATCCTGGCCGCGGGCACGAGCCTGTCCACCAGGGACTCCACCGTCTTGCATATCTCGCCCTCCGGCTCGGCGTCCTTGTAGCCCATGGCGGTCCAGAGCTCCTTCCGGTCGAGTTCCTCAGGAGTGATGCTGAAGGTCTTTTCGCCCTGGATCAGTGGAGTGGCCATCGTTGTCATGCTCCCATCAGGCTCTTGGCCAGCGCCACCGCCTCGTTGGCGTTGGAACTGTAGCCGTCGGCGCCTATGCTTGCGGCATATTCCGCATTCAGCGGTGCGCCGCCCACCATGATCTTCACGGAAAGGCCTGCCTCGCGCACGGCGTCCACGATCTCCTTCATATAGCCCATCGTAGTGGTGAGCAGGGCGGAAAGGCAGATGATGTCGGCATTGTTCTCCCTGGCGGCTTCTATGAAGCGCTCCTTGGACACGTCGGCGCCGAGGTTGACCACCTTGAATCCGCGGCCTTCCAGCATGGCGGCCACGAGATTCTTGCCGATGTCGTGCAGGTCTCCCTTCACCGTGCCTATGACCACCGTTCCGAGGATGGTGGAGTTCTCCGCCATCATCAGCGGCTTGAGTATCTCCAGGCAGGCCTTCATGGCCCTGGCCGAAAGCAGCAGGTTGGGCACGAACGCCCTGCCTTCCGCGAAGTCCTTGCCAATCGCCTCCATCGCGGGGATCATGCTCTCGTCTATGATCTGCTGGGGATCCGCGCCTCCGTCGAGGGCGGCCTGCACCTCGGCCTTCGCCTTGATCATATTGCCTTTGTAGATGGCTTCTTTGAGTTCGCTCATATCGTTTCCGGTTATTTATTTCCTAATTTCCTTCAGGGTCTCCATCAGCGCCACCACGTTCTCCACCGGCACGTTTGCCTGGATGTTGTGGACCGTGTTGAAGACGAAGCCGCCGTTCTCGCCGAAGATGTCGCAGAGCCTGCGGACTTCGTCGCGGATCTGGTCGGGAGTGCCGAACGGCAGGGTGTGCTGGGTGTCCACTCCGCCGCCCCAGAAGGTGATGCGGTCGCCGAAATTGGCCTTGAGCGTCTTCGGATCCATGTCGGTCGCGGAGATCTGGACCGGGTTGATGATGTCGAAGCCGCAGTCTATGAAGCTCTCCATGAACGGGAACACCGCCCCGCAGGAATGCTTGAAGGTCTTCCAGTTGGTGTTGGCATGGATCCAGTCGTTCATGCGCTGATAATAAGGCAGATACAGGTCGCGGAAGGTCTCCACGGAGCAGAACTGGCTGTTCTGCGTGCCGAAGTCCGTGCCGCATACGTACACGACGTCTATCTTGTCGCCCACCACGGCGTTGATCTTCTCAAGGTTCCTGATGGCTATCTGCGACTGGCGGTCGAACACTTCCTTGATGTAGTCCGGGCGCAGTATCATGGACATATACCATTCGGCCACGCTGCGTATGCCGCGGGGCTCCCTGATGGCCATGGAGATGATCCTCGCCACGTCGCCGAGCGCCATTCCGCCGAGCGATGCGCACACCGCGCGTCCGCTGGCCGCAGCCTTCTCTATGGTCTGCTTCCAGTAGGCGAGACCCTCGTCGGAGATGTCGCCGTATTCCTGGAGATTGTCCTCCACGTTGAGTTTCTCGTCGTCGATCTCGCCCTGCTGGCGCTCTATGGACGAGAAGAAGAAGCAGCGCTCCGGCATCTCCCCGGAAGGCGGCAGGGACTTGTCGCCGCAGGGGTAGCCGTAGAGATTGCCGTCCCTCATCTCGAGGCAGTCGGCGAGCTTGGCCGGGAACATGATGGTCTGCCCCCAGGGCATCGTGTATTCCTTCCAGTCCTCGTTGGGCACGCCGAAGGAATCTTCCTTGGCGAAGCAGCCTATGGTGTCTATTCCCAGCGCTTCCGCGAGGTCGTCCTCCATGAGTCCGAGCATCTGCCCCGGCTCATATACATACACGGGGTGCCTGTCCAGCCCGTAATGGTCCCTCAGCGCCGCCATCACCCTGCAATGCATTCCGGTGACGTTGGTGCCTCCGAAATCCAGGGCGATCCTGTCGGCTGATCTGTGGTCTATGACGGTCCTGATTCTTTCCTTGCCTGTCATTGTTTATCGTGTTATTATGGGAATCAGTCAAATATAATCAATAAAGGGCACAATCCATCGCCCCTACATCAGTCCTTCGAACGGGAACTCTTTCTTCTGCCTGTATCCGAGGCCGGTCATGCAGGCCAGGAGCGCGCCCTCCTGGTTGCGGACCTTGATCTCGCAGTAGGGGAGCTTGTAATGGTCGATCTGCTCGGTGCACTCGGCTATCAGGCGGTCGCCGAGATGGGCGGACTGCATGAACGTTATGGTGTTGGAGATGCCCAGGGTCATGATGCCATGGGAGTTGGCGACGGCTGCAAAAGCCAGGTCGGCGAGGGTGTAGTACACGCCTCCCTGGCAGGCGCCGGCGGCGTTGAGGTGGTCTTCGCGCACCGTCAGTTCGGCCCTGGCGTAGCCCTCCCGGACTTCCGTCAGTTCCACCCCGATGCTCCGGGCGAAGCGGTCACCCCCGCTGATCCTTTCTTTCAGTGTCATTCTCCCTTACACAAGCTTGGAGAGGTCCTTCTCGGCGATAATGCCGAGGCCGTTGGATTCGATGACCGTGCGGGCCTTTTCGGCATTGTCCGTACGGAAAACGAGCACGCCCTTGCCTCCGAGCAGGAATGAATAGAGGTAGGCGATGCTGATGCCTTCCTCCGCAAACAGGGCGATGGCGTCGGCTGCGCGGCCGGGCTCGTCGTCGAGCGAGAGCGCGAACACTTCGCAGAGGGACACCGCCACGCCCGCGGCCTTCAGCACCTCATAAGCGCGGACCGGCTCGCTGCAGATGATGCGGCAGATGCCGTATTCCGCCGTGTCGGCGATGGTGGAGGCGATGAGCTGGATGCCCTCCTGCTTGAGCAGGTTGAGGACCTTCACCAGGGTGCCCGACTTATTCTCCAGAAAGATGGAAAGTTGATGGATGGTCATAATATCTCCTTTTTAGTATTGTTTACGTAAATCCTTGACACGCACTGCTTTGCCTTCGCTTACAGGCAGAGTGCCCTTCGGTACCAGACGCACCTTCGGGGTGATGAGGATCTCGTCCCTCAGCCTCCTGGTGATGTCCTTTTCGAGTACCTGCAGCTTGGCGTAATCGTCGATGTACTGGTCCTTCAGTTCCACCTCGACTATCATCACGTCGTTGTCTTCCTGGGTGTCGAGGGTGATGAGGTAGTCGGACGCGAGTTCCTCGTACTTCATCAGGATGGTCTCGATCTGGATGGGGAAGATGTTGACTCCCTTGAGGATGATCATGTCGTCGCTGCGGCCCTTCATGCGGTCCAGTCGCTTGTGGACGCGTCCGCAGGGACATTCGCCGGGCAGGATGCGGGTGAGGTCGCGCGTGCGGTAGCGCAGCAGCGGCATGGCCTCGCGGTTGATGGTGGTGAGCACCAGCTCGCCCACTTCTCCGTCGGGAACGGGCTCCAGTGTGTCCGGGTTGACGATTTCCACGATGTAGTAGTCCTCCCAGATGTGCATTCCGTTCTGCTCCTTGCACTCGAAGGCCACGCCCGGGCCGCACATCTCCGACATTCCGAAGGAGTTGTAGGCCTTGACGCCCAGCATCTCCTCAATGCGCTTGCGGGTGTCCTCGCTGTGGGGCTCGGCGCCGATGACCAGCGTGCGGAGCTTCGTGTCGCGGCGCGGGTCTATGCCCGTCTGCTGCATCACTTCATAGAGACGGCCGGCGTATGACGGGATGGCGTGGACCACGGTGGTGCCGAAGTCCGTGAAGAACTTCAGCTGCCTCAGCGTGTTGCCCGCCGCCGCGGGGACGGTGAGCATTCCCAGTTTCTCCGCGCCGTACTGGAAGCCCAGTCCGCCGGTGAACATGCCGTAGCCGGAGGTGTTCTGGAACACGTCCTCGGGCCGGCAGCCCACCATCCAGAGGCATCGCGCCACGGCGTTGGCCCACTGGTCCAGGTCCTTTGCAGTATGCAGGATGACCGTCGGGTTGCCGGTGGTGCCGCTGGATGAATGCAGGCGCACGCACTCGCTGAGCGGCACGGATGCTATGCCGAACGGATAGGTGTCGCGCAGGTCCTGCTTGGTGGTGAACGGAATCTTGTACAGGTCGGCCGGAGTCCGGATGTCGTCCGGCGTCAGGCCGCACTCCTCGAAGCGCCGCTTGTAGAACGGCGAATTCATGCAATGGCGTACCGTGGCTTGGAGCCGCTCCGCCTGCAAGGCCTCGATCCCGCTTCGGGTCAAGGTCTCCATCTCGGGGTTGAAGAACTCGGAATCGTTTGTAATCACGGGAATGAATTATTTCAATATACGGTTGTCTATCACGAATTTGCTCTTGCCCTGGCTGCGCTCGAGGGTGCCGGGCGCCTTGACCTGGACCTTCGCGTTGATGCTCAGGACGCTGCGCAGCTTGGCCGCCAGTTCTCGCTCCAGCTTGAAGATCGGCTCGAAGGTGTCGAAGCCCTGTGCGAAGTACTCCTGGCGCACTTCCACCTGCACGGTGAGGGTGTCCAGATTGTCCACGCGGTCCACCACCAGCAGGAAGTGCGGGGCGCATTCCGGCATGCTGAGGATGACGCTCTCCACCTGGGACGGGAAGACGTTGATACCGCGGATGATGAGCATGTCGTCGGTGCGGCCGAGGATGCGGCCCATGCGGACGGAGGTGCGTCCGCAGGCGCAGGTGCCGTCGTAGAGGGTGCAGAGGTCGCGCGTACGGTAGCGCAGCAGCGGCATCCCCTCCTTGGTGAGGGTGGTGAAGACCAGCTCGCCCGGCTGTCCGTAAGGCAGCGGCTCGAGGGTCTCGGGATCCACTATTTCGGGGAAGAAATGGTCCTCGCACACGTGGGAGCCGTTCTGCTCGGAGCACTCATAGCTCACGCAGGGGCCCATTATCTCGCTGAGGCCGTAGATGTTGTAGCCCTTGAGGCCCAGGCGGCTCTCGATCTCCTTGCGCATGTTCTCGGTCCACGGTTCCGCGCCGAAAGCACCCACGCGCAGGTTTATCATGTCCTTGGTGACGCCCATTTTCTCCATGGTCTCCGCCAGGTAGAGGGCGTAGGACGGGGTGCATGCGATGCCGGTAACGTGCAGGTCGCGGAGCAGGCGCACGTGCTTCTCGGTGTTGCCCGTCGAGGTCGGCAGCACGGCCGCGCCGAGGTTCTCCACTCCGTAATGGACGCCGAGGCCGCCGGTGAAGAGGCCGTAGCCGTAGGCGACGCTGAAGAGGTCGTCCCTGGTCACCCCGAACGCGGTCAGGCATCGGGACATGCACTCGCTCCAGACTCCCACGTCCTTGCGGGTGTAGCCCACGATCGTAGGGTTGCCGGTGGTGCCGGAGGAAGCGTGGAAACGGATGACCTCGCTCTGGGGAGCGGCCTGCAGTCCGAAGGGATAGTTGTCCCGCAGGTCCTGCTTTGTGGTGAACGGCAGCTTCACGATGTCATCTATCGAGGTGATGTCCTCGGGCTTGATGTCCATCTGCTGCAGTTTGTCGCGGTAGAAGGGGACGTTGTGGTACAAGTAGTCCACAATCTTGTGCAAGCGTTTTCCCTGGAGCTCACGCATCTGCTCCCGTGGCATGCATTCCTTGTTGTTGTTCCAAATCATATACACTACTACTAACTTGATCTTCAGCGCTTTGCTGCTTCGAGCCCGCAGTCGAAGGCCTTGATGTTGGCGTCCACCACCGCCTGGCCCTTGCGGCCGAAAACGGTAGCGATGGCCGTGCGCAGCTGCTCCGCGCTCACGATGCCTATGGCCTGCGCAGCCATTCCGAGCAGCGCCATGTTGGCCCCGCGCGGATTGCCGGCTTCCCTGGCTATCGCGTCTATGTCCCTCACGATCACGTGCGGGAGCGACTCCAGTTCGGCCCGGAGATCCTCCTCGGCGGGGTAGTCGGGGATGTTCACGAGCGGGGTGCTGCCGGTCACTATCACTCCGTCGGCGGAGAGGTACGGCAGGTAGCGGAGGCTTTCCATCGGCTCCATCGATATGACCAGGTCGGCCCCGCCCTTGCGGATGAGGTCGCTCCAGATGGGTTCGGTGCTGAGGCGCAGGTTGCTCTGCACGTCGCCGCCGCGCTGGCTCATGCCGTGGACCTCGGCCTGCTTGAGGCAGAGTCCTGCCGCGGTGGCGGCTTCTCCTATGACCGTGGCGATGGAGAGGATGCCCTGTCCTCCCACACCGCAGAGAATCAGGTCTTTCTTCATTTCTTCTCCTCCTGCAGTTTGCGTTCGCGTGCGTGCCTTGCGGCCACCTGGATGCATTCCCTCCGCGGGATGATCACGCTCACGCCTTTGTATTCTATTTCTTCCTTGATTATGCGGGTGATCTCATCCATGTTCTTAGGCAGGGGAACCACCACCCTGACGTGCTCCGGCTCCACTCCGAGGCCTATGCAGATGGCTTCGTACTTGCTGGTGCCGGCGCTGTCCTGGCCGCCCGTCATCGCGGTGGTGAGGTTGTCGCTGATGACCACGGTGATGTTGGACTTGTCGTTCACCGCGTCCAGCAGGCCGGTCATTCCGCTGTGCGTGAAGGTGCTGTCGCCTATCACCGCGATGGCCGGGAAGAGGCCCGCGTCGGCGGCACCCTTGGCCATGGTGATGCTGGCGCCCATGTCCACGCAGCTGGAAAGGGCCTTGAACGGAGGCAGTGCGCCGAGGGTGTAGCAGCCTATGTCGCCGAAGATGCGGTGGTCGGGATATTCCTCCGCCACCTTGTTGAGGGCGGCATAGACGTCCCTGTGGCCGCATCCGCTGCAGAGCTGCGGCGGCCTGGCGGAAAGGTTGCGGGCGGGGGAGAGACCAGGGGTCTGACGCGCTCCGAGGGCCTTCCCTACGTTGTCGGGATCCAGTTCGCCGGTCCTCGGGAGGTCTCCGGTGAGCTTGCCCCGTACGGGTGCGATGTCGCCTATGATGCGGCGTACGCCTTCCTCCACCACCGGCTGCCCGTCTTCCACCACTAGGATGGATCCGCATTTCCTCGCGAGGGCGAGCAGTTTCTGCTCCGGAAGCGGATACTGGCTGACCTTGAGTATCTCAGCCTCGCCGTCGAGGACTTCCCTGACATAGTTGTAGCCTATTCCGCAGGCGACTATGCCCAGGGTGCTCTCGGGGGCGGTCACGTCCAGCGGCCGGCCGGCCAGGCTTACGCATTTGTTGTATGCCGATTCCTCGCTGGCCTGCTGCATCGCTGGCTGCTTGCATATGAGTTCCAGATATTTCCTGCGGGCGATGCCGGGAAGGAGCACCCAGCTTTCCTGCGCGGGGGAGAGGGCGTTCTGCGCACGGCCGTCTCCCACCGTCACCGCGGCGCGGCTGTGGGCGAGGCGGGTGACTATTCGGAGCATCACCGGGACCTTCAGGCTCTCGGACAGGGCGAATGCGTCGGCCATCATGTCGTAGGCCTCCTGCTGGTTGCCGGGCTCGAAGACGGGGATCATCGCGAACTTCGCGTAGAAGCGGCTGTCCTGCTCGTTCTGGCTGGAGTGCATGGACGGATCGTCCGCCGCGAGGACCACCAGTCCTCCCTTCACTCCGGTGATGGCGCTGTTCACGAATGCATCGGCGCACACGTTCATTCCCACGTGTTTCATGCAGACCAGGGCGCGCTTGCCGGCATAGGACATTCCGAGAGCCGCTTCCATGGCGGTCTTCTCGTTCGTGCACCAGCGGCTGCGTATGTGCTTCGCGTTGGCCTGGATGAACTCGGTGATTTCGGTGGAAGGGGTGCCCGGATAGGCGTACACGCCGCTCAGGCCCGCGTGTATGGCGCCGAGGGCGACCGCTTCATCACCCAATAACAGTCTTTTCTCCATATCAAAGTAATCCGGACCCGAAGTCCGGTTGTGTTTTCAAGATGTCTAAGTTACCAAAAGATGGGTGAAAAACAAAGGCGGACGCCGGGTTATTTCAGAATTATCCCTTTTCTGTTGCGGGCAAGGGGGTGCAGGGGAGGCAAGTTCATTTTTTTATTCAGTTACAATGTAGTATCTTTGATTTGTGGAAAACAAACGAATAAGGGCGATAGCCTTTTATTTACCTCAATACTATCCCACCCCGGAAAACGACCTCTGGTGGGAACCCGGCTTTACGGAATGGACCAATGTCAAGAGGGCTGTTCCCCTTTTCAAGGGGCACTGCCAGCCGCGCATCCCGGCCGCGCTGGGATACTATGACCTCAGGGATCCCGAAATCAGGGAAAGACAGGCGCAGATGGCCGCCGAAGCCGGGATTGAAGGCTTCTGCTACTGGCATTACTGGTTCGACGGGCAGGAACTCCTGGGGCGGGTGCTCGACGAGGTCGTCGCGAGCGGAAAGCCTGATTTCCCTTTCTGCCTGTGCTGGGCAAACCACAGCTGGTACCGGAAGACCTGGGAGCCGGGGAAGGACGACAGGCTGCTGATCGAGCAGACCTACCCCGGCGTGGAAGACTATGTCAGGCATTTCAACGCCCTGCTGCCCGCATTCAAGGACAAGCGATACATAAAGGCTGACGGCCGCCTGCTATTCGGCATATTCGATTCCGATAGGATTCCGGACTTTCCCCTGATGCGGCAGACCTGGGATGCCCTCGCAAAGGAATACGGGCTTCCGGGCTTCTGCTTTTTCGGTTTCGTCCAAGGGGCACACAGGCTCGAGGGCGCACTGAAAAACGGATACGACACCATCGTGTACGAGCATATGACCACGGTCTACAAAGAATGCCGCACCCCATGGAAAGATTTCCTCTGCAGGACCCTGCACCGTCCGGTCACGCTACGGTACTCGAAATATGCCGGGGAGACGCTGGACTTCCTCAGGGAACACCCGGAACTCACCCCCTGCCTGATCCCGGATTTCGACCACTCGCCACGCTCGGGCTACAGATGGATCATAATGAAAGACAGCACTCCGCAGAAATGGTACGAACTGTGCCGCCAATGCGGGAAGATGCTGCTCGAAAAGGATGGATCGGAGAAGCTGCTGTTCTTGAAAGCCTGGAATGAATGGGGCGAGGGCAATTATCTCGAACCCGAGAGACGGTTCGGCAACGGGTATCTTGACAGCCTTGCGCAAGCCCTCCGCGATGCCGGAAATCAGGCCCTGTAAGGGACGCCTATCCTGAGTTTCCGCCTCAGGGCGAAGCAGAACCATCCGGCGAATATCCGGAGACGGGACACCCCTTTCGAACGCAGGAACGCATCGGCCTGGGAGGAAAGCCGGGCATCCTTGGACAATCCCGTCATCTCCCACAATTTATAGAAAGGATAGATCCGTATCCCTTTCTCGCGGAAGAAAGACTGCACATTCCAATACACGGCCATGCGGGTCTGCAACTTCCCGGGATCATCGAACACTTCCCAGCTCAGGCTGCCCTCCCTCAGGGTGACGCAGTACAGGGGCTCGTCGTCGTAGCTTACGGAATTGGCGTGGAAGCCCGTCAGGACGGAAAACAGGTAGTCGTTGGCGCACAGCGATTCCTCGAACAGTATCCCATTGTCTTCCAAGAGTTTACGCTGGACCATCTTGCCCCAGGGCTCGGTATGGAAATAGCGGTTGTAGTACTCCAGCAGTGCGGGGCGGTCCTTGTACCGGTCGATCTGAGCATTCCGCTTGTCCAGGCGGGGTGAAGGCAGCCCGGAATCTGACCAGACGCTGGTACACCTGAAACAGACCAGGTCGGAGGGGTCGTCGTAATGCTTCTCAAGCAGACTCAGGCACGACTCCAGGAAGAAATCGTCCGAATCCATGAACAGGAGCCATTTGCCGGTGGCATGGCGCAGGCCTACATTCCGTGCAAACCCGGCTCCCCCGGCCTCGGTAGTGAAGATCACGCGGCAGCCTTCCCGGTCCAGGCCGGGGTAGTTGTCCTTCTCCTCCTGCGTGAGGTCGCTCGCGTCATCCACGACGATGACCTCTATGCGGGGAGAAAGCGGAATGGAAGCCAGGGCCCGCCGGAGCAGGTCCGTCTTCCCCTTGTGAGG
>CADAFW010000012.1:0-3814 GCA_902787295.1 uncultured Bacteroidia bacterium | reverse complement strand
CGGCTGCTCTCGGCGCCCATCCTGAGGCAGGTTTCGGGATCGGAAAGCGTGTGGATGGCCGAGGCTATTCCGGGGATGTCCCCCGGTTCCACCAGGATCCCGTTGCCTTTGACCGTTTCCGGGATGCCGCCGACGGGAGTGGATACTATGGCGCAGCCGTAACTCATTGCCTCAAGGATACTTATAGGCAGGCCTTCATTATATGACGGCAGCACGAAGACGTCCGTCCTGCTCAGGAGACCGGCCTTGGTGTCGCCGGAGACGAAGCCGTTGAAATGCACGCAGTCCCCCAGTCCGGATTCCGCGATGGCCGCCTCGAGTTCGGCCTGCATCTTGTTGCCGCCGATCTCCAGGAAAGCCGTGCCGGGATGGTCACGCTTCAGGATCTCCATTGCCTTGAGCAGGTCGAAGACTCCCTTGCGGGGGCCGATTTCGCCGAGGAAAAGAAGGCGCAGAGGCTCTCCCGGCTTGCGGGCGACTTTCTCCTTCTGCGGAGGGAGCGTGATGTTGTTCAAGACAACTATCTTGGCCGGATCCACGCCGATGCCGGCGAAGTACTCCCGGTGGGCCTGCGACAGGACGATCAGGCAATGGATGCGGGAAAGGGTCTTCCGGATGCGTTTCCTGTGGGATTCGGGGATCTCCGCGTACCAGTCCGTGAAACTGGAAGCGTGGCAGTGCAGCACCACCTTCCTGCCCATCATCCGGGCGAGAAGGACGTACCAGCGGTGCTTGTCGAAGGAGCCCCTGGCAGCAGTATGGATATGGACTATCCTTATCTTCCTGTCCCAAAGCAGGCGCCAGCCCATCACGAAGAGCCCACCCAGGTCGTAGCGCAGTTTGTCGCGGAGGATGAGCCTGGCCGACGATGCGACGAAGGGGAAGGTCTCGAAGCATTGGCTGTAGGACTTGATCACGGAAACGATTCCCCCGTGGACCTTGTCCATATAGCGTTCACCTACTGTCAGGACGCTGTCGCTCAGCTGTTTGTCGATGTATGTCATCATTTGCGTTTAAGCAGTTTTCCGAGCCGCTGCGAACACCATCTCACGGGACCGTAGAGATGCAGGTGTATAAGCACGAAACGGCACTTTTTCCATAAGGGAATGAACGGATTGGAAAGGATGGACCCGTCGATTTCGGGGAAGGTGTCCTTCCAGAGGCGGTAGCATTCGCGGTCGCCCACGTAAGGCTCTATGCAATGGCGGGCGTAGTACTTGAAGCAGACCATTTCCGGGGAGTCGCCCTGATACCGGTATGTGCCCACAAGCAGGTCCGCCAGCAGTTTTATATTGGGAGTCAATGCTTTATGTCTCTTGACGGCAGAGTCTTTCCCCCGTTCCTTGCTTATGGAATTGGCGCGGTAGCGGTACAGGTAGAATGCCTCGTCCACGTGTCCGGAAGCCTTTGCGCGGAGGGTGGCCTGGACGGAGATCACCAGGTCCTCGCCCATATTTCCCGCGGGCGGCAGGATGTCCTTCAGCAGGGAAAGGCGGACAAGGCGGCAGCACAGGCTTCCCTGCACCTCGTCCAGAAGGAGCTGCCGCACGTCCGTACATTCCTCCCGGACCAGCCTTTCCTGCCCTGACGCATCCTCAACCAGGTAATTGCAGCTGACTATGTCCAGATTCCCGGCGACGGCCTTGCCGTACATCCGGCCGTATGCGTCCGGCGAGAGCAGCTCGTCGTCGGCGTCGCAATGGATCACGTAGTCGCCCGTGGCCAGGCCGAGACCCGTCATGCGTACGGCCGCCTGCCCGCTGTTGACGGGCATCCTGAAGAACCTTGCCTGAGGCTTGCGGGCGGGGAATTCGTTTTCCAGCACTTCCCTGACCACCGTCACGGAATTGTCCGGGCTGCAGTCGTCGATGAAGATGAATTCGATGTCGTCCAGCGTCTGCGAGAACAGGGAACGGACGCAACGGCCGACGTACTGCTCGACATTGTAAACGGGGATTATGACGCTGACTGCTGGCATAATGTACAAATATAGTGTTTTTGGGCGGATTCTGATTGTTTTTCTATCTTTGCATATATATGCCCCAGCCGTCCGATATCCGAATCGCGAAGAACACCGCCATCATCTATGTAAGGATGGCGATAACCATCCTGGTGGGCCTTGTCACGAGCAGGCTGACCCTCCAGGTGCTCGGGGCGTCCGACATTGGCCTGTACAGCGCCGTCGGCAGCGCGGTGGCCCTCGTGGGAGTCATCTCCGGTGCACTGTCGGTGACCACGGTCCGCTTCATGAACATAGAGATGGGCAAGCCGGAAGGCAATCCCAACCGTATGTTCAACATCTGCCATACGATTCATCTGGGCGGCGCCCTGCTCGTATTCCTGGTGCTGGAGACCATCGGGCTCTGGTACATTAACACCCACCTGAACGTCCCCGCGGGCAAGGAAGCCGATGCGATGTTCGTCTTCCAGGTTTCCACCTTCACAGCCTGCCTGGGCATAGCCAACGTGCCTTTCCAAAGCCTCTTCAATGTGCACGAGAAATTCGGGACCGTCGCCCTCGTGGACATAGCCAACACCCTGCTGAAACTTGCGCTGGTGGCTCTCCTCTACCTGCTGCGCTCCCGTCCGGACGCCCTGCGGATCTACGCCGTGATGATGAGCCTCGGCGCAGTGGTCTCGTTCGTGGCATACCACCTGATGGCATCCCGCCGCTGGAGGGAGATCGTCCGCTGGTCGTGGGTGCGTGAGAAGAAGGCCTACGGGGAGGTGCTTGTCTTCAGCAATTACAACCTGCTCCATTCGAGTTCCATCATAGCCCGCTCACAAGGCTCCAACATACTCATCAACGCCTTTTTCGGGACCACCACCAATGCGGCATACTTCTACGCCTTCACCCTCCAGAACTACGTCAACCAGTTCGTCAACAATTTCGACGCCGCATCCGCCCCCCAGATCACACAGCACGTGGGAAGCGGAGAGACGGAGAGGGCGACGCAGCTTGCCCGACGCTCCTGCAGGATATGCCTCCTGCTGTTCCTGATGCTGTTCTTCCCGCTGATGAGCGAGCTCGAATTCCTGCTCGGCCTGTGGCTGGGAAGCAAGATACCGCCGGAGACTGTGGTGATGACCAGGTGGACGCTGATCATAGCCGCAGTCTCCACCACTTCGGCCGGCCTCGCGCAACTGATCAACGCCCTGGGACGCATCAAGTGGTACAAGATAGAGATCTCCGTCCTCTACCTGCTGTGCCTCCCCGCCGGCTATTTCCTGTTCAAGAACGGCGCCCCCGCGTGGACCATACTCCTGTGCTTCGTTGTCGCCGACTTCCTGAACCGCGTCATCCAGTTCATCCTGCTGCATTTCCAGTCCGGCTTCGAAGTGGGACGTTTCCTCAGGCACGCCTACCTCAGGCCGGCCCTGATCTCGCTCGTGATGTGCGGATATCTGCTGCTCTACAGGACCATCAGCTGGAACAGTGCCTGGGCGCATGTGGGCGGCTTTTTCGTCACCCTCCTAGTCGTCGCAGCGCTCATCTGGTTTGCGGGTTTCGGAAAGGAAGAACGCCTGAAGATCATCGCATACATCGCCGGGAAGTTCCGTGCGAAACAATAGAATTCTTATGGCTTCCGAGAACAAACTGAAACCGTGGGTGGTGGATCTGCTGGTCGCGATCCTGGCCACCACCATTTCCATCGTGCTCACATTCGGTTCCACCGCGCTTGTGGACCGCCAGACGCAGAAGAAAGAACGCCGGCTTACGGCGCTGATGGTGATGAGCAACATCGAGTCCTTCGCCCGCAGCCTGGATGAGGCAGAGGAGAACCTGGCCGGCAATGACAGCGTCGCCGTCTGG